>NZ_JCBCDA010000030.1:0-75120 GCF_059865615.1 Petrocella sp.
TCTTGGAAGTCTGTTGAAGGCTCTTTTGAATCCAATGTGAATGGGTTCTTTCCTTCTTTTACAAGCTCAGGGTTATATCTCCATAAGTGCCAGTAACCTGCATCCACTGCTTCTTGCTCTCTAAGTTGTGTTTTACCCATGCCGTTTTTGATACCATGAGCGATACAAGGTGAGTATGCAATGATGAGTGATGGTCCATCATAAGCTTCTGCTTCTGTTAAGGCTTTCATGAATTGGTTCTTATTGGATCCCATAGCTACTTGTGCAACATATACGTAACCGTAAGTTGCTGCAATCATACCTAGGTCTTTTTTCTTAACTTCTTTACCACTTGCTGCGAATTTTGCAACCGCTGCAGTTGGTGTTGATTTGGACGCTTGTCCACCTGTGTTTGAGTAAACTTCTGTATCAAATACTAGTATGTTTACATTCTCACCGGCTGCAAGTACATGGTCAAGTCCGCCATAACCAATGTCATAAGCCCATCCGTCACCACCCATGATCCACATGGATTTTTTCGCCAAGTAGTCTTTTTTGGATAATACGTCTGCAACAATTTTCTTAGTTGCTGCGTCTTTGGATGTAATGGTTGAAAGCGCATCTTTAACTGCTTTTGCTGCTTCTTTTGAAGCTTTTGCATCTTCTTTTGCTTCAATCCATGTTTGGAATACTGCTTTAGCTTCTGCAGGTATGTCTGATCCGATAAGCGTATTTAAGTTCATTTCTAAAGAGTTTCTTATTTGCTTAATACCCATGGTCATACCATAACCATACTCAGCGTTGTCCTCAAATAAGGAGTTCGCCCATGCAGGTCCGTTGCCTTCTGCATTTTGTGTAAATACAGTTGCTGGTGCTGAACCACCCCAGATTGAAGAACATCCGGTAGCATTGGCAATCATCATTCTGTCACCATAAAGTTGCGTGATGACTTTTAGGTATGGCGTTTCACCACATCCTGCACAAGCGCCTGAGAATTCAAACAATGGTTGTGAAAATTGGCTACCTTTTAATGTATTTACATCCATAAGGTCTGACTTGTAAGTCACTTCATTGTGTGCATAATCCCAGTTAGCTACTTCTGCCATTTGACCTTCAAGAGGCTTCATGATTAATGATTTTTCTTTGGATGGACAGATGTCGGCACAGTTACCGCAACCTGTACAGTCAAGTGGGCTTACTTGAATCTTGTACTCAAGACCTTCAAATTGCTTTCCAACAGCTTTCTTTGTTTTAAAGCCTTCTGGTGCATTTGCTACTTCATTTTCATCTAATAAGAAAGGACGAATAACTGCGTGAGGACATACGAAGGAGCATTGATTACATTGGATACAGTTGTCTACCTGCCACTCAGGCACGTTGACTGCAATACCACGTTTTTCATATGCTGAGATACCCATTGGGAAAGTGCCATCTTCCCTGCCTTCAAAAGCGCTTACTGGTAATGAATCACCGTTTTGAGCGTTCATAACAAAGGCTACATTCTTGATGAAGTCCGGAACTGTTGTTTCTTCTTCAGCTACGTCTGTTGCAGTTGCCCATGCAGCTGGTACATCAATCTTAACAAGGGCATTAATACCTTTGTCAATTGCAGCATTATTCATGCTAACGATCTTCTCACCTTTTGATCCGTATGATTTGACAACGGCTTCTTTAAGGTATTCAACTGCTTTTTCGATTGGAAGTACATCTGCCAATTTGAAGAAAGCGGCTTGCATAATCATGTTAATTCTGTTGCCTAGACCGATTTCTTCTGCAAGATCGGTTGCGTTTACTGTATAGAATTCAGCATTTTTGTTTGCGATATCTCTTTTTAATGATGCTGGAAGATGTGTATCTAATTCCTCAGTTGTCCAATGTGTATTAAGTACGAATCTTCCACCTTTTTTAAGGCCTTTTAATAGATCGTATTTGTCCACATAGGATTGATTATGACAAGCGATGTAGTCCGCTTCATTGATTAAGTAGGTTGAACGAATCTTCTCTTTACCGAATCTTAAGTGAGAAACTGTAATTCCACCTGATTTTTTGGAGTCATAGGAGAAGTAACCCTGAGCGTACATATCTGTTTTGTCACCAATAATCTTGATGGCTGACTTGTTAGCACCAACGGTACCGTCTGAACCAAGTCCCCAGAACTTACAACGAATAGCTGATTCGTTCTCCGTTACAATGTCTTCACCGATTGGTAAGGATAGTCCTGTTACATCATCAACGATACCGATTGTGAATCCGTTCTTAGGTTGATCTGATTCAAGATTGTCGTAGACTGCTTTTAATACGGTAGGTGTTACGTCTTTTGATCCAAGACCATAACGACCACCAACGATAACTGGTCTGTTTTCAGCGTCATAGAATAACGTTCTAATTTCTTCATATAATGCTTCGCCAAGTGATCCTGGCTCTTTTGATCTATCTAGTACGGCAATCTTCTTAACGCTTTCTGGGAATACATTGAAGAAGTATTTTGCTGAAAATGGTCTGTATAAATGAACTTTGATAAGACCTACTTTTTTGCCCTTAGCATTTAAGTAATCCACTAATTCTTCAAGGGCTTCTGTTACAGATCCCATTGCAATGACAATGTTCTCTGCATCTGGAGCGCCATAATAGTTGAAAGGCTTGTATTCTCTACCAACAATCTTAGAAATCTCAGTCATATAATCGTTAACAACATCTGGAACCGCTGTATAGAAAATATTAGAAGCTTCTTTTGCTTGGAAGAAGATGTCTGGGTTTTGTGCTGTACCTCTTGTTACTGGGTGCTCAGGATTAAGAGCTCTATTTCTAAAGGCATCAACTGCATCCATATCAACTAAATCACTGAATACACTATAGTCAATGGTTTCGATTTTTTGTACTTCATGTGATGTTCTGAAACCATCAAAGAAATGTACAAATGGCACTCTTGACTTGATCGCTGCTAAATGCGCTATCCCGCCTAAGTCCATAACTTCTTGAACTGAGCCGGATGCTAACATTGCAAAACCGGTTTGTCTAGCAGCCATAATGTCTGAATGATCTCCATAGATTGAAAGCGCGTGAGCAGCTATAGCACGAGCACTTACATGGAATACAGCTGGTAAAAGTTCACCTGCCATTTTGTACATATTCGGGATCATAAGCAATAAACCTTGTGACGCTGTATAAGTCGTAGTTAATGCTCCTGCTTGAAGTGAACCGTGTACAGCACCGGATGCACCACCTTCTGATTGTAACTCTGTTACAGAAACGCTTTGACCAAAAATGTTTTTCTTTCCACTTGCTGCCCATTCGTCAGTATATTCTGCCATGTTTGACGATGGGGTAATTGGATAGATTGCTGCTACATCTGTAAATGCATATGCAACATACGCTGCAGCCATATTTCCATCCATTGACTTAAATACTTTGTTAGCCATGTTTTGATTACCTCCATATATTTTTAAAAGATTGATGGTTAGCCTTTTCATAGTGTTTACACCAACCATTAAAACCACAAGGCAATATGAATCATTATTATTTGACGAACAAATAACAATGTTTCTATGCCTTATTGTTTAATAATTAGTATAAGCAATATAATCCACGCTACTTTATATTATATCATACATAAAAACACCATACACTAATGAATTAGTCATGTATTTTATTAGTACAATTAATACGTTTTGACTTTCTTTAATGCTTTGAGTTAGTTATTTTTCTAACATACATTGTATACAATGTACTTTATTATTATAACACATCCTTAGTAAAAAAACATCCTTAATCTTACACAATCAAATAATTTTAATGTTTTTATTTTATACACTTTGAAGCTTTAACATTGGTTAAGGTGTCAAAACTATATAGTTGAACTTTTGCATACAATATATAGTTATGAATGCATCAACGTAATCTATATATTGTATGTAAATTTAGTGAAACTTAGTTTTGACCCTTTAACCAACATTGCTAAAACAAACTTAGTTGGTTGGATTCTTGCATGCCTTCTAGAATACCATTGTCTTTCATAATCTCAATAACCGTCTTGCTAATCTTTGTTCTGGTTCTGAGATCTTCTATGGAAATAAAAGGTCCTTTCTCTCGTTCAAGTACGATGTTCTCTGCGGCCTTCTCCCCCAGCCCTTGAAGGGCACTTAGAGCCGGCATGATCTTACCGTCTATAATCCGAAACTTCTTCGCATCCACTTTGTATAGATCTATAGGAAGAAATTCAATGCCTCTGGCATACATTTCTTGAACGATTTTCATATCTTTTATTGTATCTTTTTCTTTTTTGGTAAACTTCTGTATGCCACCTTCATTAGGATCCATCTCTCGGCTTTTTGCCCGTGATTCTTTTGATTTTAACAGTTGCATATGTTGTTCTAGATGATGCTTGCCATGACACATGGTGCCATAATCAAAATCCGTTGCTCTGATACTAAAATACGTAGCATAATAGGCTTCCTTATAATAGACTTTATAATAGGCGATACGGTAAGCCATCATGACATAGGCTACGGCATGGGCTTTGGGGAACATATACCGAATTTGCTTACAAGACCAGATGTACCACTCTGGGACATCTACCGCTTTCATAGCGGTTTCCATATCTGGTACTAGGCCTTTGCCTTTTCTAACGTCTTCCATTATCTTAAATGAGAGGCCTTTGTCCACACCCATATGAATCAAATAGGTCATAATGTCATCACGCGTAGATATGATTTCTTTAATATTGGCTTTTTTATCTCTTATCAGTTCTTGAGCGTTGTTAAGCCACACATTCTCACCATGAGAAAGTCCGGATATTCTGCACAAATCCGAAAAGCTTTTGGGCTTCGTGTCTTGGAGCATCTGAATAACAAAATCAGTCCCAAACTCCGGTATGCCAAGACAACCCAGATTGGTTCCGCCAATCTGATCTGCCGTAATCTCAAGCGCATCCAAGCCTTGAAAAAGTGACATTACTTTGGGTTCATCCAGTGGTATCTTTGTGGCATCAATACCGGTCAGATCTTCCAACATACGGATCATAGTAGGGTCATCATGACCGAGGATGTCCAGTTTTAATAGATTATGATCAATGGAATGATAATCAAAGTGGGTGGTGATGATGGAGGTCTTCTGGTCATTGGCCGGACGTTGCACAGGGGTAAATTTATATATGGATTGATCTTTGGGTACAACAATAATGCCGCCGGGATGTTGTCCCGTGGTTCTTCTTACGCCTATACAGCCTTGTACCAGTCGATTGATTTCTGCTGTTCTGGCTGTTTGATGATGCTCGTCAAAGTATTTCTTTACAAAGCCAAATGCTGTTTTTTCTGCTAATGTACCAATGGTACCTGCTCTAAACACATGGCCGACACCAAAGAGCTCTTCTGTATATTGATGGGCTATGGCTTGATATTCTCCCGAAAAATTAAGATCTATATCTGGTTCTTTGTCGCCATAGAAACCTAAGAAAGTCTCAAAAGGTATGTCATGTCCTTCTTTTATTAATAGGGTGTCGCACTTAGGGCAGTTTGTGTCCGGCAAGTCACAGCCGGAGTTACCGGAATGATTCTTAATGATGTCTGACTCAAAATCAGAATAATGGCAATTCAGGCATATGTAGTGTGCCGGTAGCGGGTTTACTTCAGTAATGCCGGCCATGGTGGCTGCAAAGGAGGATCCGACAGAACCTCTTGAACCAACCAGATAGCCGTCTTCCATGGATTTCCATACCAGTTTTTGAGCGATGATGTACATCACTGCAAAACCATTGGTAATAATGGAGTTAAGCTCCCTGTCTAGTCTTTCTTTGACCTGTGTTGGTAATTTTTCCCCATAAATGGACATGGCTTTTTCATAACATATGTTGGTCAGTGTCTCATCTGAGCCTTCTATGACCGGTGGGTATTTTTCCGGTGGTACAGGGTCAATCTTTTCAATACTATCCATGATTTTGTTAGTATTGGTTACCACCACTTCATAGGCTTTTTCCCGACCCAAATATGAAAATTCCTCTAGCATTTCTTCTGTGGTTCTAAAGTAAAGAGGCGCTTGCTGGTCTGCATCCCCAAAGCCTTTGCCCGCCATTAGGATACGTCTGTAGACCTCATCTTCCGGATCGATAAAATGAACGTCACACGTTGCGACCACCATTTTCTGATGCTCTTCTCCTAGTGCAACGATTTTCTTATTGATCTCTTTTAAGGCATCCCAGTCATCTACGGCTTCGTTTCGAATTAAAAATTCATTGTTAGCTAGGGGCTGAATCTCATAATAATCATAAAAATCACAAAGTCGGTCTATTTCTTCTTTGGGCTTATCTTCAAGCACCGCTTTGTATAGTTCGCCGGCTTCACAGGCTGTACCGATTAAAAGACCTTCCCTTAATGTATTAAAGATACTTTTGGGTATTTTGGGCTGTCTGTAAAAATAATCTAGATGCGCTTTTGAGACCAGCTCATATAGATTTCTAAGGCCGACTAAGTTTTTTGCTAATATGATGGCATGGGCCGCACGGAGCCTTTTTACTTCTCTGATAGATTGGTTGGCGTAGGTTAAAATACCTTCTACGGTGTGGATATTTATCTGATTCATGTGTTCAAACATCTTGAGCACTATATGCGCGGTTGCTTCTGCATCGTCTACAGCACGGTGAGCATTTATGAGTGGCACATTATAATGCTTGGCAATTGTTTGAAGCTTGTGGTTATGCAAATCCGGCAAAAATATTCTAGCCAGTTCTAAGGTGTCAAGGGTGGTGTTTTTTATTTTAATGTCCAATTTCTTGGCAAAATACTCAATAAAACCAAGATCGAAATCCGCATTATGGGCAACTAAAATGCTGTCTCCACAAAATGTCAGGAAGTTCCTTAGTTCTTCTTCTATGGTAGGGGCATCTTTGACCATGGTTATATCTATGCCTGTTAATTTTTGTACTTTAATGGGTATGCTTCGCTCCGGATTAATAAAGGTGCTATATCGTTCTACGATCTTACCTTCTTTGATCTTGACGGCTCCGATCTCAGTTATCTTGTCTTTACCGGCATAAAAGCCTGTTGTTTCAATATCAAAGACCACATATTCGCTATTAAGATTCTGTCCTCTCGGATGTCTTATGATGTCTTTTAAATCATCTACCAAATAGGCTTCAACACCATAAAGAATCTTAAAATCATCTGAAGGATCAATGGCGTGAAAAGCTTCGGGAAAAGCCTGTACCACACCGTGATCTGTTATAGCCATGGCTTTGTGTCCCCATTCCTTGGCTCTTGTAATTAGTGCTTTGGCACTGGTCATTCCGTCCATATCACTCATTTGTGTATGAACATGTAATTCTACTCTTTTTTCCTGAGCTTGATCCATCTTCTTAAGTCTAAAGTCTTCTGTTTTTTCCATGGTACTGATCATTATGCCCAGTTCATTAGAAAAGGTGTCAAAGGCAACGCGACCTTCCAATCGCACAAACATATTCTTAGTCAACATTGAGACGATTCGATCTTCAAATTCTTCTTTTTTTAAAAAGGCTTTACAGGTGATGGAATTTGTAAAATCGGTGATGTCTATAATCAGCAATACTTTACCTGATTTTGTTATTCGAATCTCTTGACTTAAGACAAATCCTTCAATAATGATTCTATCATAGTCACCATTTAAGTCTTTGATTTTTGTAATAATACCGCTGATACCCTTTCTTCCGATTATTAGATTGTCTGGCAATGGTTTGCCTTTTCCTTTTGGCATATCCGGTGCTTTGACTTCTTTTACGCCTGATTGAGACGGGTTGCTACAAGATATCATCATGTCTTTGATGAGTTTCTTCTCTTCTCTTTTACGGTTCTCTACAAATTCTTCAAATACACTATGGTGTTTTTCTTTTCTTATAAAAGCCACTTTAAGATCTATATCGAATTTCATCTTAAATGTCAATTGGATAAACTGATCAATGGTGTATTGTTTCATATAATCATAGTCAAATTCTTCCAATGCATAGGTCAGTTGTTCCTCTTCCCACTGTGGTTCTAACAGACCTAGCTTGGCCGCCACAAAGGGGCTTTCTTCTTTGATGAGATACATGAGACTTGGCTGGTAATAAGCATAGAGTTCTTTGATATCTAAGCCATGATTGGTCGCGTAACGTTCTTCTATACGCACAAATAGGCCTTCTTCATCTAAGAATTCCACAATCTTGTCTCTTAATAATTGGATAATCTGAGGATGAATGACCTGCTTGAGCAACATCTGTATATAAAGTTTATTCTGGTCTTTATTAAAATATACGTTTTCTATAAGGGCATCATCAAAAACCCGGTTCAACTGACCGGTTAAGGGGATACCTCGAAATACTTCGTCTAATTTTTTACTCACAGATTGATCACCTTACTTGTCGTCATTATTTCTGTCATCAAGGCTTCTACCAGTTCTTCTTCTTTAACTTTTTTGATGATAACACCTTTTTTGAAGATAATGCCAAGACCTTTGCCACCGGCTAGACCAATATCTGCTTCTCTGGCTTCGCCTGGTCCATTGACGATACAACCCATGACAGCGACCTTGATGTTTATGTCTAAGTCTGCACATCTTTTTTCTACTTCATTGGCGATACCAATCAGATTAATGTCTGTTCGTCCACACGTCGGACAGGATATAATCTCTATGCCATGGTTCTCATAGCCTAAGGCCTTCATTATTTGTTTTCCGACTTTTATTTCTTCTATTGGCTTATCCGTTAGAGAGACCCGTATGGTATCTCCAAAGCCTTCTGCCAACATGGCGCCAAGTCCTACGGCCGACTTAATGGTGCCTGCCCAAGCTGTTCCGGATTCTGTGATACCAAGATGAAGAGGGTAATCGATTTCTTTTGTTATCTGTCTATAGGCTTCTATGGATTTGATGACATCTGAAGATTTGATGGATACGACCAATTGATTATAGCCTAGTGCTTCTATGGCTCTACATTGATTAAGGGCACTCTCTACTAAGGATTCTGACGTAGGGTGTCCATATTTGGCCAGAATCTCCTTCTCCAAGGAACCACTGTTAACACCAACACGTATGGGTATTTTTCTTGCCTTGCAAGCATCTACCACTTTTTTGAGACGATCACTTGTGCCAATATTACCTGGGTTGATTCGAATCTTATCGGCACCGTTTTCAATGGAGGCCAATGCCAGTCTATAGTCAAAATGTATGTCTGCCACAAGTGGGATATGAATCTGTTTCTTGATTGCTTTTATGGCCAGTGCTGCTTCCATGGTGGGCACGGCCACGCGAATGATATCACATCCGGCCTGCTCCAATTCAAGAATCTGACTTACCGTGGCTTCTATGTTTTCTGTTTTGGTGTTGGTCATGGATTGTATAGCAATCTTATGACCGCCACCTATTGTGACGTTACCTATTTGAATGGTTCTTGTCTGTGTTCTGTTCATACGCACTCCTATATCTTATGTCTTTGGGACTTTTTATTCGACTTTATTTGTCTTACTGTACAATCTTTATTGTAAAGGTATGGAGGGTATTAATCAATGGTGAATTCGCATAAAAAATATTTTATACCCGTCATTAAGACTTTACCCATATATAAAAATAAAGCTGTCTCAGGTTACAATCTGAGTCAGCTTTATTTTTATTTTAGTAATCCTTTGAGTGATTCCAAATGTCCTTCTTCTTCTTTGATGATAATCTCAAGTGTTTCTTTTGTTTTTTCTTTGGAATATTCATATATATCTTTGTAATACTGAAGGGTTAATGTTTCTGTTGTGATGCCTTCTAATATGGCTTCTCTATTGGTTTCAATGTCTTTGATTTCTCTAGAAAATCCGGCACTTTGAGCAAATGCTTCAAAAAAACTGGTTACAGACTCATCAAACATATAGTCAAAGGCGCCTGCTTCTTTGCTGGTCTCATCTAATAGGTTTTGAAAAAATGCTTTGTGGCGGCGCTCATCGTCAGCCAGTCTTAAGAATAATGACCTAATCTCGCCTTCAGACTTTTTCGCATAGTCTTCATAAAACTTAATACCCATATCTTCCATACCGATTGCAAATTTAATGACTTCTAGATTTGAAAATGATGGTTTCATCTTATTCCCTCTTTTCCATAATAAATATTAGTTAATAAACATTCGTTGAAGTTGTTATGTTTTTAACAATATTTAAGGCTTCAAAACTATATCGTTGAACTTTCACATACAATATATAGTTATGAATGTATCCAGGTAATCTAAATGTTGTATGCGAATTAAGTTTAGCTTAGTTTTGATGCCTTAAACTTACTTGTTACTTTATCATAAAACAGGCCCCTCGTCAATAAGACGGCATCTCCATGAAGGTAATAAAATTATTTCGCGTCTTATAATAGTCCTTATTTTGCCAATTCAAAGATAGCCAAAATATCTGACTTAGTAAGCTGTACAAAGGAACCCATGGTGGTGGTGCCGTTATTGGTTGCTTTATTGGCCATTTCTTCAAATCGTAAGTCATCTATGTTGACTTGTGATAATCTTATTGGCATGCCTATTAGTTTATAGAAGTTTTCCATTGCCTCAATACCATTCATAGCTGTTTCTTCTAAGTTCATGGTATTGATCTCAATATCAAACACCCGGTTAGCAAATTGGGCGAATCTTGGTATGTCCGTTTTATAGACATGCTTCATCCATGCAGGGAAAATAATACTTAGGCCTGCACCATGGGCAATATCGTAAATACCACTGAGTTCGTGTTCAATCCCATGAGATGACCAATCCCCTTGTCGTCCTGTACCAACTAAGTCATTGTGGGCTAATGTGCCGGCCCACATAATTTCAGCTCTGGCATCATAGTCATCCGGAACTTGGTTTAGAATCTGAGCCTGTTTGATGACACTTTTCATTATGGCTTCAGCCAATCGGTCTGTTAAATCTACTTTAATGACTCTGGTGAAATACCGTTCCATAACATGGGCTAGCATATCTGAAATACCACATGCTGTTTGATATGCCGGTAAAGTAAAGGTTAGTTCAGGATTAAGAAGGGCAAACACCGGTCTTAGATTCAAGCTTCCAATATCTCTTTTCCATAAACCGTCTTCATTGGTAACCACTGACCCACCACTGGATTCGCTGCCGGCTGCCGGGATTGTTAAGACAACACCGATTGGTAGACATTCATCGAATGTACCTTCCCTCATATATAATTCCCAGACATCCCCTTGATAATAGAATCCGGCTGCAATGCCTTTGGCAGAGTCAATAACACTTCCCCCACCAACCGCCAAGATAAAGTCAACTTGTTCCTCACGACATAATCTTATGCCTTCTCGTACCAGACTCACTCTTGGGTTGGCAACAACGCCACCCAGTTCCACATACTCTACTTTTGCTTCTTGTAGACTGTCGATTACACGGTCATACAGACCACTTTTTTTGATGCTGCCACCACCATAATGCAGCAATACTTTTTTTGCATTGGCACTTACCAGTTCACCAACTTGTTCTTCTACTTTTTTGCCAAATATAATTTTTGTTTTATTATCAAATTCAAAATTCAACATAATTTATTTCCTACTTTCTTTACTTGGGTTTCACTTTTTACGAAAAAGCGGCTTTGACAATATCATTGAACAAAATGAGTACCATCAAAATCATGAGTAATACATAACCTACAAAGTGAATAAATCCTTCTTTATTTGGGTCGACGGGTTTACCGCGTAAAGCTTCTATCGCTATGAAAACGATTCGGCCACCATCAAGCGCTGGAATAGGTAATAAGTTCATAACCCCTAGGTTTGCACTAAGGAGCACAATATAAAAAGCTACAGTGGCTATGACGGATTTTATACCATATTGGATACTCTCTTGATAGCCGCTACTGATTTCGCCAACAATACCTACAGGACCTGCAATATCATTGCCGGATATACCACCGGTAATCAATTGACCTAATGAATATATGACGATTTTTATCCAAAATACGATTTCTATAGCTGCATTTTTTAGGATTTCTATAGGGTTTTTGATGTCAATGAAGGTGAAGTTGACACCTAAACGATAAATACCGTCTTCACCTACATTCGGTTCCATTACATAAGTTATTTTCTCACCACCACGTTTGACGGTTAATTCCATCTGACTTGGTTTCTCTGTGTTTAAGTATATTCTTATTTCTTTGGATGTTAAGACGCTTCTTTCATTATAACCGATAATCCGATCCCCTGCTTGTACGCCGGACTCATATGCCGGATAGCCTTCTACAACTTCACTGATGGTAGATGTCGTGCCGCCAACCAAACTGATGTAAACAATAGCAAAGAAAAAAGCCAATAAAAAGTTAAATAAGGGGCCTGCAAAAATAACTTGAAATCTAGCCCATGTTGATTTACTTGAATACGCTCTGGGGTCATCTTCCACTTCTTGATCTTCACCCAGCATCCTGCAAAAGCCACCAAAAGGAATGGCTCTAATGGAATACAAGGTGTCTTCCACTTTTTTCCCTACAATCTTGGGGCCCATGCCGATGGCAAATTCTTCTACCAATATACCTGCTTTTCTAGCAAATAAAAAATGTCCTAATTCATGGATTAATATAATAAGTCCAAATATTAATATGGATACTACAATGCTCATTTTTATCACCTATTTCTGACAATATTCCTTGTCCAGCTCTCTATTTCTATAACGTCGGTTTCATCTTTACATATTGTCACATTATGTTTTGTCATAGCTTGATCTATAATTGTGACTATATCTTTGTATTTTATTTCTTGTTTCAAAAACATGTCTACTGCTGATTCATTGGCCGCATTGTAAACGATTGGCATGGAACCGCCTTCTCTTAATGCGTCAAAGGCCAAAGCCAATCCTCTAAAGACTTGTAAATCCGGTTCTTCAAAGGTTAAAGTCCCTATGTCGCCCAGCTTTAATCTTGGATATGGGTTAATGACCCGCTCTGGATATGCTAATGCATATTGTATGGGCAGCTTCATGTCCGGCAGTCCCATTTGAGCTATGATGGACCCGTCTATAAACTCTACCATGGAATGTACAATGCTTTGTGGATGAACGACCACCTGAATCTGTTCTCTTCTTAAGTCAAACAGCCATTTTGCTTCTATCACTTCAAGTCCTTTATTAACTAAGGTAGATGAGTCTATGGTAATCTTGGCACCCATGGACCAGTTCGGATGTTTGAGTGCTTGCTCTAAAGTAACTTCTTCTAAACGCTGCTTGGTATAGCCCCGAAATGGCCCACCTGAAGCTGTTAAGATAATGGACTCAACCGCTGACGTCTGTTCACCGTTTAAACACTGAAAGATAGCTGAATGTTCGCTGTCTACAGGCAATAGTCTTACATTATGTTTCTTTATCAGGTCCATGATGACTGCACCGGCTGTTACCAAGGTTTCTTTGTTAGCCAATGCAATATCTTTACCTGACTTAATGGCTGCAATGGTTGGTCTTAGTCCTATCATACCTACAATGGCTGTTACGACTAGGTTGATTTCACTAAGGGTCGATACGGTTATTAAACCATCCATACCCCATAAAACTTCCGTCTTATGACCTATCTTCTTCTGTAGGGTCATGGCCTTTTTTTCATCCATAACCACAACGCATTGGGGGTTAAACTCATGAATCTGTTGTTCGAGCAACTCAATGTTCTGATTGGCTGTTAAGGCGACTATTTCAATGTTTTTTTGCTCTCTGATGACTTCCAGTGTCTGTTTTCCAATGGATCCTGTTGATCCTAATATGGTTATTTTACGCATATTTACCCTCTTTTTATTATTCCACTATATAATTTCTCTGAATCTAGTATAGCATAGTTACGATGATATAGACATATGGTGCTGTGAAAAGTATGCTGTCCAGTCGGTCTAAAATACCACCGTGTCCAGGTATGATGGTGCCAAAATCTTTAATCTCTGTTTGTCGCTTCATGGCTGAGCCTACTAAGTCGCCTATCTGAGATACCACCGATCCGAATATACCGATGGCAAAAAACATTGGCAATGTCACCCAGGTATCTACTAGTCCATACTGTAACATCAATATGCCAAAGACTGTGCATAAAATACCTGCACCTAAAATGCCACCTACGGCGCCTTCTATGGTTTTTTTTGGACTTAACTTTGGCACCAGTTTGTTTTTGCCAAAATTAATCCCAACAAAGTAAGCCGCGCTGTCACTACCAAAGGCTATGATAAATATAAGCCATACGGACCATATGCCTTCCGGTGTGGTCTCTCTTACTAATGCAATATGTAGCAGTAGATAGAGTATATAGACCATACCAAAGGTTAAAAAACCTAATTGATCTAAGGATATCTTAGGGTATTTGAAGACATATATACCTAGTGACATAGCTATGAAGATCAAAACAGATAAATTCATATAGGTGTAATCTCCTATCCAAAATAAACTGTAGGTAATGATGACCAACAAAAAAGCCATACCTCTTAGCAATCGATCTTCTAGCTTTACGGCTGCAAAAAATTCGTTGAGGCCGATAATGGTTACAACGCATAGAACTATGATTAATGGTAGTCTACCATACCATAATAAAAAAATGATTAATGGCAATAATAAGACTGCAGTTATTATTCTAGCTTTCATCTTTTAGGCCTCCAAATCTTCTGTTCACTTTGTTATAGGCGATTATCGCCTCCATCAAATCTTCACTGGTAAAATCCGGCCAATGTTTTTTTGCAAAGAAATATTCACTATACGCCAATTGCCAAATTAAGAAGTTGCTAGATCTCAACTCACCACTTGTTCTTATCATAAGTTCTGGGTCCGGAATTTCTTTGGTATCTAAAAACTTTGCAAATAGACTTTCATCCAGTTCAATCTTAGGGTTGTTTTCTTTTTCTATTTCATAAGCTTTAATAGCTCTTATAATCTCATCTCTACCACCATAATTAATGGCAATCTGCAAGGTCAGTCCTGTATGATCCTTTGAAGCGGCTTCTAAACTTTCTATGGCATCCCTTATGTCCGGTTCCAAGTCAGACCTTCTTCCTATTACAACGACCCGCATATTGTCTTTTCGGGCGTTCTTGATACTGTCTTTTAGATACTGACGCAATAACCCCATCAAAAAAGAAACTTCAGAAGTTGGTCGCTTCCAGTTTTCTGTTGAAAAAGCATATACAGTAAGATACTTAATGCCCATGTCACTGGCTGCTCGCGCAATGACCTTTAGGTTATCGCTCCCGCTTTTGTGTCCGTAGGATCTTTTTTTTCCTTGATTCTTTGCCCATCTGCCGTTACCATCCATAATAATAGCAACGTGCTTTGGTATGTTTAATTGGTTTGTTGTTGTCATATCAGACATCGCCACCTCAGTATTAAATATTCATCAGTCTACTAAAACGCCCCTCCAAGGAGGGGCACTCTCTTAATCTATTGGTTTTATTTATACAGTCATGATTTCTTTTATCTTGTTTTCAACATGGTTATCGATGTCTAGAATAAATCGATCTGTCAGTTTTTGAGTCTGGTCTTCCAAATCTTTTAAGTCATCTTCTGTGATCTCATGGACTTTTTCAGCTTTTTTAAAATGGTCTATAGCATCACGTCGTATATTTCTTATGGCTATTTTTGACTCTTCGCCTTTTTTCTTAATATCTTTTGTAAGTTCCATTCGTCGTTCTTCTGTTAACTCTGGAAAAATTAAGCGAATAATCTTACCATCACTGTTAGGTGTTATGCCGATGTCGGAAGCATGTAAAGCTCTCTCAATATCTTTTACAATCTTAACATCCCAAGGTTGGATCATTAGCACACGAGCTTCCGGTACTGTTATATTACCTACTTGGTTAAGAGGGGTAGCTTGTCCATAATAGTCAACAGTCACTTTGTCAAGAACATGAGGATTGGCTCTTCCAGCTCGAATACTAATAAACTCACCTTCAAGTACATGAACTGTTTTTTCCATTTTTTCCTCATACTTTTTTAATTCATCATACATACTAAATCCTCCTATACCGTTACAACGGTTCCATTTATTTTGTCACTGACGGCATTGACAATACTGTCCTCATCATTTAAGTAGAACACGGACATAGGCATCTTATGCTCTAAACACATGATTGCTGCCGTATGGTCCATAACCTTGAGGTTTTTATTAATCACTTCTGATAAACTGATTGTGTCAAACTTAACAGCTTCTTCATTGGATTTTGGGTCCGCGTCATAGACACCATCGATGTTTTTTGCAAGGAGTATAATCTCAGCTTCAATCTCAATTGCTCTAAGTGCCGCACCAGTATCAGTTGAAAAATAGGGATGTCCTGTACCACCCGCAAAAAAAACAACACATCCTTTTTTTAGATGCTTGAGTGCAGAATCCTTGGAGAAGCGTTCTGTCATCATACCTACCTCAAATGGGGTTTGTACAACGGTATCTATACCAATGGTTCTAAACATAGCTGATGTGTATAGGGCATTCATTATGGTCGCCATCATGCCAATCTCATCTGCTTTGGTTCGATCCATGAAGTTACAGCTTCTACCACGCCAGAAATTACCACCACCAATTACCACACCGATTTCTACACCTTTTTCAATCAGTTTTTTTACCTGGCTTGCTACAATCATCACGTTAGATTCATCAAATCCTACGGATTTGTCACCTGCCAGTGCTTCACCACTAAGTTTTAACAACACTCTTTTATAATTGGACATTTCAACACCTCTAATAATTAATTTAACATATGTTTGGATTATTTACCAGTCTAAAAAAAAGAAGCACAATAGTGCTTCTTCATTATATCTCTTAACCTTGCATTTGTCTTGCAACTTCTTCAGCAAAGTTCTCTGATTTCTTCTCAATGCCTTCGCCTGTTTCAAAACGTGTAAATGCCTTGACTTTGATATTTGCACCTTGCTCTTTGGCTACTTGCTCAACATACTTGGCTACTGTAAGGTCACTGTCTTTTACATAGGCTTGATCTAACAAGCAGATTTCTTTAAGTTGCTTATTCAAACGACCTATAATCATTTTGTCAATGATGCTCTCCGGTTTGTCAGGGTTTTCATTTTTTGCTTGCTCTTTTAGTATTGCACGCTCTTTTTCAATGTAGGTTTCTGATACTTCTGCACGATCAACATGAAGTGGACTTACTGCTGCAATTTGCATAGCAAGGTTACGTCCACATTCAGCAACGGCATCGTTTACGAGATCTGACTCTAGTTCTACAAGTACTCCGATTTTTCCGCCCATATGAATGTAGGAAGCAACGACACCATTTTCTACTGATACTTTCTTGAAGCGTCTGATTTTTAAGTTTTCACCAATAACAGAGATCTTACTGGTTAGTACATCATTAACCGTTGAGCCTGCTTCAAAAATACTTTCTTCAGCTAAAAAAGCGTCAATATCTTCTGCTGTTGTTTTTGCTGCTTGTTTAGCAACTTCTTGAACATAATTTTTGAATATATCATTCTTAGCTACAAAATCTGTCTCTGAATTCACTTCAACGATTGAAGCAATATTGCCATCAACAAATGTATCTACAAGTCCTTCAGCAGCTATTCTACCTGCTTTTTTTGCTGCTTTTGCAAGACCTTTTTCTCTTAGTACCTCTACTGCTTTTTCCATGTCACCATTTGCTTCAGTCAACGCATTTTTACAATCCATCATGCCTGCGCCGGTGCTTTCTCTTAATTCTTTTACCATTGCTGCTGTTATTGCCATGATCTTACCTCCATAATGTTATCTTATTTTTTATTCTTAACGAAAAAAATGCTTCAACCATTAAGGGTTGAAGCATCAATGGTTTTATTCAGCTGCCACTTCTTCTGCTGGATGATTTTGTAATCCTTGATTCGCTTCAATAACCGCATCTGCCATTTTGCCAGTTAATAGTTTTACTGCTCTGATGGCATCATCGTTACCTGGTATAACATAATCGATTTCGTCTGGATCACAGTTTGTATCTACGATGGATACAAGAGGAATATTTAAAATATGTGCTTCTTGTATTGCAATTCTTTCTTTTCTTGGATCTACGATAAAAATAATGTCAGGAATCTTCTTCATTTCCTTGATACCACCAAGGTTTCTCTCAAGTTTTTCCATTTCATGTTTCATACCGATGACTTCTTTTTTCGTGTATAAATCAAATGAACCATCTTCTTGCATTCTTTCAAGCTCTTTCAATCGTCTTACGCGTCCTTGAATGGTCTTGAAGTTTGTTAACATACCACCCAACCATCTTTGATTGATATAGAACATGCCACAACGTTCTGCTTCTGCTTTGATGGATTCTTGTGCTTGCTTTTTGGTTCCGACAAACAATACCGTACCGCCGTCTGCTACAACATCTTTGATTGCGTAGTATGCTTTGTCTACAAGTCCTGTTGTCTTCTGTAAGTCAATGATGTATATCCCATTTCTTTCAGTGTAGATATACTCTTTCATTTTTGGATTCCATCTTCTTGTTTGATGTCCGAAGTGAACCCCTGCTTCTAATAATTGTTTCATTGAAATAACGCCCATTTTAGTACCTCCGTTTTGGTTGATTTCTTCCGCATCCTTCGTCTTTTTCACAGACCACCCTTTGGTAGCACCTTGTCAAAAATCCAAATGCGTGCTATTTTCACGTCTGCTATTGTATCATATCAAGGTCACATTAGCAAGTATTATTACAAAGGAAGCATCTTCTATTATTCCGAAGGTACTTCCTTATATTCCATACCATAGCTTTTCGCCATTTTTATTATATAATCCTTTGTTAATAGGTCAACGTCTTTGATTTCCGTTATATATATCATGCCTAAGTCTCTGGCTATTTCTACGATTTCTTCATTGGTATGTGTCTGTTTTGTCTGAGTCGTTTGCAGATGAACAATGAGACCATAAAAAATTATGGACATGATAATCAATGTTGTCCCTACTCCTTTTAAGAAGCCTTTTATTTCATTTTTTTCCATAGGAGCCTCATTCAAATAAGTTGATGACCAACTGTACTTCACCTTGACCAATGTTTAAGACTTTGGCTATTTCAGACGCCGGATAGCCTTGACGTTTTAGTTCCAAAATCTTCATATTGGTATTGATGGTGGCTGTATTTATTGTTTTTAGTTCTGTTTTTACTTCCTCTTTTACTTCTGTCGATACCTGAAGGTTATTTTTTGTCGCCTCTTCTTGGTAATGGGGCATCTGAATCTGATACACCTTCTTCTCTTTTTCTGAGATCATTTGATAAAGGAATAGAAGTTCTTTATGCTTTTTTTCCATTTCTTTTTGAACATAATCATGGTATTCGTTCATTTCTAGTATTTTTTCATTGATGATGCTGATCTGTTTCCGAAAGGTTTCATCATCAAGGGCTGCTTCATCTTGATTCATTGTTTTTTTAGTCCCATCATATAGGAAACTTAAAACGATAAACAATATACCTATTGCAATAAAACCTATTGTTAATCCATCATATATTGTCACATCATGCTCCTAAATTCTTATATCTATTTTATGGTCTGATTTTGGTGCTTGTGCCGGTTCCTGAATGCCTTTTTCATTTGCCTTTTTTCGATTGTTTTGATAGTCATTACGCCCTTTTTTACGAGCATCCGCATCTGTGCCTGCTTTTGCATCTTTTTGCGATGCATTGACTGTTTGGCCTTCTTTGTGCCGACCTCTATCCGTAGCTAAAGAACCCTGATCTTGTAACAACCCTGATTTTTGTTGGTCTAAATGACTAATTCTAGACACTTCTGACATCCTTGGTATGGCAACTTGTAAATCGATTGGTCTAATAGGCATAAGCACACCTCCTTAATCCAGATCCGTCTGGTTCGATACAAATGTCATGCATTAACGCCTATAATGATGATACTTTTATATCGGCACCTTTTTTCGTAATAATGACACCTTTAAATTCATCCCTGATATGCGTGCTAATATTGCCGATGGAAATCTTCACGCCAGTATAGAGTTCATGGCTCACTTTTACTACGCCGGCATTTTTATTCTCAACTTCTGTTTGCATGGTTTCAAATTTCTTTTTGCCTTGATTGAGCTTGTTGGTTAGGAAAATCTTATTGCGTACGGCTGACATATACATTTCCTGTTTGTCATCATCTAGTTTTCCTGCCATTTCTTTTCTCTTATTGAGCAGTTGAATGACTTGTTCTAATTTTGAGAGTTCACTTTCCATTTTCGGTATTTCTCGTTTTAGTTCTCCATATTCCGAAAGCATAATTGGATCGATACCAACATCTACATTGGTTACAGTACCCATATGAGAACCTAATATTTTTGTGGTCACACCTTGTCCTGCTCGTACTGTACCACCTGAAATCATACCTTTTTTACCTTCTACGGTTATGGTCCCTTTACAGGTTACCATGCTATGTAAAATGGCTTCACTATGAATATCGCCTCCGGCAGTTACATTGGCATTTTCAATGTATTTAGCTTTTATGTTATTGGCTGCCTGTATATTGCTTTTTCCCATACCTTGTATGCCCTTATGAAGTATGATGCTACCACCCGAGATGATCTCTGCACCTTCTACGACACCTAATACCTCAATGTCACCTCTGGCTTTTACCTTAAAACCGGTAATGACGTTGCCATGTACGATGACAGTGCCGTCAAAATCAATATCGCCTGTAGAGTTACCAACATTATTAGGTACGTCATAGGCATCATTGACCACAACCTTATCTTCTATGATTTTAACTAAGCCATCACATGCAGCCGTAATTTCAGTCTTGTCTTCATTAAGACTAATATTCTTGCCGTATTTTAGTTTAACCACCTTGGCTTTTTGGGGTGTTAGTAAGTTACCATGAAGATCAATACCGTCTACACCTTGCGTACCCTGAATTAACCTGGATAAAAGTTGACCTTCCTTTACATGAGCTATGACATTTAATTTATGATAATTGACATTCCCGTCATCATCCATTGTGGGGCGTACGTCATTTTCAGTCTTGAAATAATGCTCAATAACCGCTTCTGTTTCATGGGTTGGTGGTGTACCTTTTGCAATTAAATAGGCATTGTTTAGCTCTCTTTCCACTTCTAGTGCTTCTAAAAGTTCCATGTCAACACCATGTTTAACCCCTCTAGAACCAAGGTCTTTGATAATTTCTTCCTTGTTAAAAGGTCTACTTGACTTATAGAAGGTTATGTAAGCCGACATCTTATTCTCTGAAATCTCGATTCTGAAACAATCATCGTCTTCATCCAGGACTTCAATGGGCTCAGCTATTTTCATCTCTATGCACTCAAAGCCCTCCATCTTTAATAGTTCTTCTAAAGATGCAAGGTCATATATTTCTATATTCATATTTTTTAATTCATTCGTTATTTCTTTAATTTCTGCGTTCTTTCCGCCTTTTTTTGCTTCTAAAACTTCTAAATATATACCATCACTGCCTGTTTTTATCTCAAAATAGCCGTCGTTAATATTCGCTCCCATAAACACCATCCTTTATAGTGATGATAGCAATTCAATATTATTCCCCAATAATTGCTTCATTTTCCCAAGTGCTTTTGTATGCAATTGACTGATTCGTGATTCTGATACTTCCATGATTTGACTGATTTCTTTTAGTGTTAATTCTTCATAATAGTATAAGGTAATTACCTTACATTCTTTTTCAGATAGATTCTGTATGGCTTCTACCAACATTTTTTTTAACTCTTTTTTCTCTAAGTTGGCCTCCGGAAGCATAAATCTTGATTTGTTGAGAGGCTCAACACTACTTTCTCCTCCCTTTTCAACATAATCTTCCAAAGAAGTGAGCTTTAATGCTTTGGTTTGATCTTGCCATTTTAAATATTCATCGACTGAGATATTCATTTCTTCCGCCATATCCAAATCGGATACCGGTCGGTTAAGTTCTGACTCTAGCTTCTGATAGGTGCGTTCAATGTCCTTCTGCTTTTTCCTAACAGATCTGGGAATCCAGTCCATTTTTCTTATGTTATCTAGTATGGCGCCCCTTATTCGAAGGGATGCATAGGTCTCAAACTTAATGCCTTTATCATAATCGAATTTGTCAATGGCATCAATTAATCCAAAAACACCATAGCCTACTAAGTCATCAAATTCGACGTTGTTCCCTAAGTATATATTTAATCTTCCGGCTACATATTTGACCACTTGAGAGTATTCTATGATGAGTTGCTCTTTTATTTTTTTGTCTTTGGTACGACTGTACATCTCCCATAGCTTATCTGTGCTTTGCTTTTCCATTTTGTGCCTCCATATAATTGGTTAAGTTGTCAAAAGCATACTGATATACTTAAAGTAACTTAATTTTGACACTTTAACCATGGTTAGGATTCATCATCTATGTCTTTAGACGCTTCTTTTCCTTCTTCAAGGCTTTTGGCTTCCTTATCTAATAATTGTTTTTCCTTTTCTCTGGCCGTTTGATCTGCTTTTTCTGCTATCGTATTTAGCATCGTTTGTATCACCGTACCCAAGATAAAAAAGATAATCATAACAATCATCAACGTATACACAAGATGATTCAAGGCGTACTTAGAAATCATGCTTACAAGTGTAACAATAATGCCAGCTATTAGCATTATAATAATGTTCAGATTCTTAAATGGCATAATGACCTCACTAAATTGTTTTTGGCGGTTTACCAATTGTTTTGATAAGCAATTCTCCTGTTTCTGAGTAGAACTCTATGGTTCTACCATAATTTTCACCTATATCTTCCGCTAATAGCCTAATTCTTAATGCCTCGAGCTTCTTTTTAGAAGCAATTGCGTTTCTCTCTCCGATTCTCATTAAGTCATTGGTGCTACCAAATGAAAACATTTGAGCACCTCCGGCTATCTTGGATACAAGTCTATTTCTTTTGGCACCCAAAACTTCCATATCTTTGATGAGCTGATCAATCGCTGTGTCTGCAAATTTTGCTACGTTGCTGTTGTTTCTTATTTGCGTGCTATCCGGTAGCATTACATGGGCTAAACCACTGACTTTTGTGATTGGATCATATAATATGATACCGACACAAGAACCCAAACCAAGCGTTGTCAGGACATCTGGCGATTTACATATGTTCAAATCTGCCATCCCCACTTTAATCATATTTGCAGCCATTAAATATCAATCCCCAAACTTCTTAATATTATGCCATATGAAGGCATGTCCGGTATTAGAATAAAATATCCAAAAACATTTTCATGGTCACCACCGAAATCTGTTTGAATCAGAAGCGCTTTGTCACCTACTTTTCCAAACTCGATTGCAGGTACACTGAGTATGGCACCAGCCATATCGATGGCCATATATGGAACAGTTGCAAGGATTTTCAGGTTGGTCAATGAGGATAATGATGATAAGTAAGCACCTGAAATAATATTACCAATCTCTTTTAATGCTGACAAATCCATTTCATCAAAATCATCAAAGTTATCTATACTCTTACCCATAAGCATATTAATCAATATATGGGCTGCAGACTGTTCAAGAACAAACATAATCATACCACTAATATCGCCTTCAAGACCCAGCAATATACCAACGATTGGATTTTCTGCGCCACCTAATACTTCTGATAATTCCTTAAACTCCAATACCTTAACAACCGGTATGCCCATATCAATACGTCTATTGATTAGTTGTGATAAAGCTGTTGTCGCATTACCGGCACCGATGTTACCAATTTCTTTTAAAATATCCAAATGTACACTATCAATATTATCAAAATTTTCCATCATCACATAATCCTCTCTACACTTTTAAAGGGTCATTAACCTTGATGAGCTCTTCAATGTTTAATAGTGTTACAAGCGATTCACCGATTTTTCCTACACCAAAAACATAGGCGTCTTTTTCTTCATGTGATTCTCTGCTAATGTTATCGACGTCGGCTTCGGATAGTTGGATGACTTCTTTGACCTCATCTACGATTAGGCCAATCTCATTACCTTCTAATTTGACAAATATGATACGCGTACTGTCTGTCTGGATGTCTTCTTCCATGTCAAATTTTAGCCTTATGCTCATGACCGGTATGATATCACCGCGTAGATTAACGACACCCTTAATATAATAAGGTGCTTTGGGTACACGGGTAATGTTAATCATCCTGACGATGTTCTGAACATATTGAATATTAATGCCATATTGCTCGACACCTAATTTTACCACGATAAATTGAGATAATTCTATTTTTTGTGCATTTTCATTGTTTTCCATTTAAAAACCCTCCATTATACCAGTGAATTAACGTCAAGTATCAGAGCTACTTCACCGTCACCTAGTATGGTTGCACCGGCTATCATCCTCAAGTTCGTTAAGTATTTTCCAAGTGTTTTGATAACGATCTCTTGTTGTCCGATAAGTGAATCTACGACAAAACCAGCTAACTTGTCACCTTTGTTAACTATAACCACTGTTATGGATGTCTTGTTCTCATCTTCTACCTGCAAATCTAATTTGTCATGTAATCTGATGATTGGTATGACACGTCCTCTAAGGTTAATGACTTCTGATCCCTGAATATACTTAATATCTGTGATTTTGACATCTTCGATGTTTTGAATGGAGTTCAGTGGTATTGCGTACTTCTCTTCATTCAACTGTACCATTAAAGCTTGTATGATTGCTAGTGTTAATGGCAATCTAATGATGAAATTACTGCCTTTACCCAGTGTTGTCTTAACCTCGATATCACCACCAAGGGCTTCTATCTTAGTTTTTACAACATCCAGACCGACACCACGACCGGATACATCAGATATCTTATCAGCCGTTGAAAAACTTGGTCTAAATAAGAGTTCAATAATCTCTTGATCGTTCATAGTACTGGCTTGATCATAGCTAATTACACCACTGTTGATGGCTTTGTTTTTGACTTTGATCACATCTATGCCTGCGCCATCTTCACCAACCTCAATAACAACATTATTACCATCTTGATAAGCTTTAAGATATACGTTGCCTGTTGCATCTTTTCCGCTTCTTACACGTGTATCTGGTGTTTCAAGACCATGATCGCCTGCATTACGGATAAGGTGCACCAATGGATCTCCTATTTCATCAATAACAGTTCTATCCAGTTCTGTTTCTTCACCTGACATATGCAAGACCATTTGCTTATTGAGCTTTCTTGATAGATCCCTTATGAGTCTTGGGAATCTGTTAAATACTCTTTCTATCGGTACCATTCTAACTTTCATGACGGCATCATGCAAATTGGTTGTAATTCTTTCTAAATATTCTATTTGTTCAGAGAAATTGGTGTTCGTATTCTCAACAGTTAACAAACCATTCTTAATGATGATAAGTTCACTCACTAAATTCATTAAGGTGTCTAGTCTTTCAATATCAACCCTAACGGTTCTATTGGTTACCGGTTTATTTGTTGACTTAGAATCTGAATCTTTTGTTTGTCCTTTTTGCTCTTCATCATCTTCATCACTAACAGGTGCTGTTATGGCTGTTTCTAGATTAACTTCATCAATGAGCACTTTTTCCACTTCAGCTATATTGCCTAATTCTTTTAAAAACTTGTCTTCCCCGTCTGAGGAAACGACCACTACTGAAAAATCATATTCAAATTTTTCATCTTCAATATCTTGAACGGCTGGATTGGATTTTATGATGGATCCTAACTTTTCAAGTGTCCTAAATATTATAAAAGCTCTTGCTGATTTGAGTACACAGCCTTCTGATAGATAAATGGTTACACCAAAGCTTTTTAGGTTTTCTTTTTTTGCCTGAACAACAGCATGCCGCTCAAAATCTGTAAATATAAGTGTTTGATGCTTACGTTCGTTAACAGCTTCACCTGTTACTGCATCTTGACTCAAGACAGGTTCAGCTTCTACCGCTGCTTCCGCTGGTTTTTTTTCGCCATTTAGAGCCGCATTCAATGCTTCTATTATAGCTTTATATTCATTCTCACCTTCATTACCAATTTGAACTATGGATTCTACATATTGTTCCAAAGCATCCAGGCATTTGAACATTGTATCTAATAAAACGGGGTCTATTGACATATTCCCCAATCTAATTTCTGATAATACGTTCTCCATGTCATGGGTTAATTGATTCATTCTCTTAAAGCCCATCGTTGCTGCCATACCTTTTAAAGTATGAGCCGATCTAAATACTTCGTTGATTAAATCCTTATCATTTGGCTTATTCTCAAGGGCTAATAAGCATGTGTTTAGGCTTTGTAAATGTTCTTTTGACTCATCAATGAAAATCTCCAGATATTGACTTACGTCCATTAAAGCACCCCCAATTTCTTGGTAATCGTTTCTGATATTTTATTTAGTGACACAATCTCGTTTGCAAGGCCTGCTTCCACCACGGATTTCGGCATGCCGTATACCACACATGATGCTTCATCTTGAGCAACAATATGAATATCTCTTTTTCCGCTTAATTCTTTTAGCCCTAACATACCATCTGCTCCCATACCTGTCATGATTACACCAATATACTGCCTTTGTTGTAGATTGGCTATGGAGCGCATCATAACATTAACCGCTGGCTTGTGGCCACCAACCGGTGCTTCATTGGATAACTCTATGTATAATGAGCCATCGTTTTTCTCACACACATTCAAATGACGGTCGCCAGGTGCTATATAAGCCCAACCATTTTTAATAACATCGCCATCCTCAGCTTCTTTAACATGGATACTGCTTAATTGATCCAGTCTATTGGACAAAGATTTTGTAAACCCAGGCGGCATATGTTGTACGACGACAATGCCGGCGTTAATATTGGCTGGTAAATAAGGCAGTACATATTGTAGTGCTCTTGGCCCACCGGTTGATGTCCCAATGGCAACAAGCTTATTGCTTGCGCCCTGTTTTATTGTTGCTTTGGTTTTTTTCTGGCTCGGTTGAAGGGTAGCGATTAGAGGCGGCTTCATTTCTACAGCTACTCGTTTTCTAACATTAGCTGCTAAAAAGAGCTTCTCTAACAACTCTTCTGTAATCTCTTCTGAATTAACCTTGAAAATGTTACTTGGCTTACCTAAAAAATCAACGGCTCCAAGTTCTAATGCTTCTATCGTCTCCTTGGCACCTTCTTTAGTAAGGGTGCTCATCATAACAACCGGTGTTGGCATTGTTGACTGAAGCTTTTTCAACATGGTTAGTCCATCCATGATTGGCATTTGAACGTCTAATGATATAACATCAGGTTTTAGCGCTTTTACCTGTTCAAGACCTTCTTTGCCGTTTGATGCTGTTCCGACAACCTCAAATCTATTGTCTGAACTGATTATATCACTTATCACCCTTCTCATGAATGCAGAGTCATCAATTATGAGAACTTTTTTTGTTTTTTCCATCCTAATCACAATCCTTTATTGTTTTTTCTACGGCGTCTTTCCTCTTCAAAGATGAATTTAATGATTATTTCTCTTTCTTCTATAGTAATTTCATCAAAGACAACACGATTTTCATATATGTTATCTTGTGTTTTCAGATTGGATACATCAACAATCACACCTGAAAGATAAAGATGGCATTCTTCCTCGTCATAGTTTAATTGCAAATGATTGATGACACCTTTTTTGTCTAATAGTTTTTTCTGAGAAGTAAAGCGAATACCACCTCCGCTTATATCTAAAATAATACCTTCTTCCCAGTTTCCGTTTGTATCGTCTTTATAGTGAAACGTCAGCATACAATCCAAGCGATAATATTGCCGACGCTGATATTTTTGAAGGGCACTTTGAACCTCTAGCTTAATAAGGTATAGATTATCATTTCTTATACGTTCTGTTACTGCCACTTCACATCTATATAAGCCTTTGCTTGTATAAACACACATACCATAGTTTTGATTAAGCTCTAAGGTGATAATTCTCCCACTTTCCATTGGTGCGAGTATGATGATTTCACCTGTTTCTGTGACTTCCTGTATCTTGCTTAAATACTTTTCTTGCTTTTCTCCCATGAGTTGTTGAACCTCAATTTCAATCTTATCTCCTACCTCAATACCTTTATACATAGCCACCATCCTTATGTGAATTTTTTTAATCTTAATATATTAGTAAACAGGTTGCCTAAACCCCGTTCTTGTTCCGGCTGCGCTGTTCCATTAATCATCCTGTCTGCCAATTCTTCAAAGCCTTTTGTTATAATGGCTTTGGGGTATAGGATTGAAACTGGTTTCTGTTCGACAACAGCTTTGACTAAGTGTTTGTCATTTGGCAAATACCCTATGTTCGTCAATTCTAAGTCCAGATACTTATTGGTAACCTTGTTTAGTTTGTTGAAAATCTCTTTACCTTCTGCTACGGTGTCTGTTCTGTTGACTAATAAATTAATTAATTTCTGGTCAACATTGTCATGACGCCGTTTAATGGCTTTTAAAACCGCATAGGCATCCGTAATGGATGTCGGCTCAGGCGTTGTTACTAACAGCACTTCACTAGAAGCCGCTACAAAGTCCAGAACTGAGTCGGATATGCCTGCACCTGTATCAATAATTATTATATCAGCTAAGCGGTCTAATTCATATAGTTTTTCAATCATGAAGGCCAACTGATTTTTATCTAAACGCAGTAACTCCTGAACACCTGAACCGCCTGAAATGAATTCTATACCAAGGGGGCCTGATGTCAGGACCTCCGTGATTCCCTTATTATTATAAATCATATCAAACATATTGTATTTGGGTACAATGCCAAATATGACTTCTACATTGGCTAACCCAAAATCCGCATCAAAAATAATGACTCTTTTTCCCAGTTTTTTAAACTGTATAGCCAAATTTACAGATACATTAGATTTCCCAACGCCGCCTTTACCGCTTGTTACTGTAATGACACGGGCACCAAGTGGTTTAATATTTATATCAGCTTTTTTTACGATATTTCTTAAATTAGCCGCTTGATCCATATCATTCATTGCCCCCTAATACTTGTCTAGCAATTTCATGTGGATTGATGTCACTGATATCATCAGGAACATTTTGCCCAAATGTTACATAAGATAGCTTAGCACCTGTCGCCAGTTTCACATTCAATACATTGCCGTAACAGGTTGTTTCGTCTAGTTTGGTGAATATAATCTTATAATCTGTCATGGTGTCATAAACACCGGTTATGTTTATAAGATCCTTGTAGCCTGTTGCTACACTAAGTACAAGGTAAACTTCTTTTTCATCAACCGCATCTAATAGCCCTTTTAGCTCATTTTGATGCTCGCTATTCTTGTGAGATCGGCCTGCTGTATCAATTAAGATTAGGTCTTTGTCTTTAAAATCATTTACCGCTTCTGTTAACTCTTCTTTGGTATAAACAACCTTAATAGGTATGTTTAAGATATTCGCATAAGTTCTAAGTTGTTCTATAGCGGCAATTCGATATGTGTCTGAAGTGATAAGTGCCACATCCTTACCCATGTTAAGTGTGAAAAAGGATGCGATTTTGGCTATGGTGGTTGTTTTACCTACACCTGTTGGTCCGACGAAAAATACCGTGTTCTTTTTATCCTTGTTGATGGTCGCATGATCGGATAATAGTTTTATGATACGCTTGTAAACGACGGCAATGACATCTGTGACTTCTTCTTGGTCTTCATTACTTATTTGTTGAATTCCGGCTGTAAGTTGATTCACAATCTCTTCTCGAACCTCATGATCGATCAGTTGTTCATAAACCACTTTGATAACAGATGCATTCACAACTTCATGATTGCTTGCTGCTTCTTGCGGTTCCATCTTATCATTTTTGCTCTCATCCGGTAATTTATCCATCAAGGATTTGAACTTTTCTAGGTAAGCTATTACTTCATTTTCCTCTTCCTTTATATCTTCCTGTTTCACAGATGGTTGATTGGTGTTTTGAGTCTGTCTTTTTCTTAAAAAAATAGGTTCTCTATCACCATCATCCAAAATACTATGATCATCTAGCGCTGCCGTCACTTCCACATACGGTTTCTTAAATAGTTTGTAGAACCCTCTTGGCTTAATATTTTTGACGCTTACAATTAACGCTTCTTTTCCAAGCTCTTCTTTTACTTTTAACATGGCGTCCTTTTCATTGACACCTTCATATTTTCTGATCTTCATTATATAGTCACCATCCCCACTGATTGTAATTCGATAGTTGGATCAAGTTCACTATAGGATATAACAATTATATCCGGATAACGTTCCTCAATCATTCTTTTATAATATATTCTAACGATAGGTGACGTCAAGATAATCGGTACACGACCAGACGCTACAAGTTTTTCGGCTTCTGATCCTGTTGCGTTTAACACTTTCTCCATAGACTCCGGATCCAGTGTCAGATAGGTGCCTTGTTCAGATTGTTTGACATGATCCATAATCAGCTGTTCTATTGTGGGATCTAAGGTGATGACTTGACTGGTGTCACCTTCGAAAAATTTTGCACTTATGGAACGCTTCAATGCTTGTCTAACGTATTCTGTTAATAAATCCGGGTCTCTTGATATGCTTGCATTGTCTGCTAGGATTTCAAAAACTGTTACAAGATCTCTAATAGAAATGCCTTCCTTAAGCATATTCATAAGTACTTTCTGAATCTCACCTACCGACAACAATTTGGGTACCAGTTCTTCTACCAGTGTTGGGTGATTTTCACTTACATTGTTGATCAAGACTTTAACGTCTTGTCTTGTAAGCAGTTCATGAAGATGTTCCTTTACAATCTCAGTCAGATGGGTTGCAATGATAGATGGGGGATCAACAACCGTATAGCCAAGGGTCTCGGCCCTTTCTCTTTGACCTTCTGTTATCCATAATGCTGGTAGTCTGAAAGCCGGTTCAATGGTTTCTATGCCATCGATTTCTTCTTCAACATAACCAGGATTCATAGCCATATAATGGTCAAACAAAATCTCTCCTTCTGCAATCTGAGTACCTTTTATTTTGATTATATATTGATTTGGATTCAGTTGTATGTTGTCCCTTAGCCTTATAATGGGTACAATTGTTCCTAATTCTAAAGCTATCTGTCTTCGAATCATGACCACCCTATCGAGAAGGTCACCACCTTGGCTGACATCTGCAAGGGGAATAATACCGTAACCAAATTCCAGTTCAATAGGATCCACTTGTAACAAGGATACAACATTTTCCGGCTTTCTAACCGCTTCTGCCTCAACATCTTCAGTTGATATCTCATCTTCAATGGCTTGAACTTGCATCTCTTTTTGCATTTTTCTGCCAACCAATACAATGCTCAAACCAAAACCGCTTACAATAATAGGATTAAGGGGGGTGACGATTCCAAGGAATATTAATACACCCCCTGCCAAATAGAGTACTTTTGGTAATGAACCTAATTCTTTTAATAATGTGTCACTGACATCGGCTTCCTTAGATACCTTGGTTACCAATATACCGGTGGCGAGTGAAATGAGCAATGCAGGAATCTGACTGACCAGACCGTCACCAATAGTGAGTATGGTATATACGCTAAGGGCTTGATTTACATCCATTCCCCTTCCAAGAATACCAATTAGAATACCGCCAGTTATATTGATCATGGTTATAATTAAACCGGCAATGGCATCGCCTTTTACGAATTTACTGGCACCATCCATGGAACCGTAAAAGCTGGCTTCATCTTGAATCTTTTGCCGTCTTTCTCTAGCTTGTAGTTCATCAATGAGTCCCGAGTTTAGGTCTGCATCAATGGCCATCTGTTTACCAGGCATCGCATCCAGTGTAAATCTTGCAGCTACTTCTGCAACCCTCTCAGAACCCTTTGTAATAACCATAAAGTTAATAATGACCAAGATAATAAAGATGACCATGCCAACAATTAAATCACTACCACCTACAAAGCCTCCAAAGGTTTCAATAACATTGCCTGCTTCGCCTGTTGTTAAGATCAATCTGGTCGATGAGACGTTTAGAGACAATCGATAGACGGTTACAAAAAGTAGTATTGATGGAAAAGAAGACATTTCAAGTGCTTCTTTTGCAAAAAGGGCGTTAAACAATATAATTAAAGCCAACGCAATATTCAAGGTGATAAATAAATCCAAGAAGATTGAAGGTATGGGTAATATCATGATGATTATGGCCATGATAAGAAACATACCAATAATGATATCCCCAGCTTTCATCTTCATACTCTAGCACCTTCTTTCTGACTGTTCTTCAAGTTGTATACAAATGCCAAAACTTCGGCTACTGTCTGATACAGTTCTGGAGGAACTTCATCTCCAATCTCAACTGTATAATATAATGTTCTGGCCAATGGTTTGTTCTCAACAATCTGAATGTTAAGCTCAGATGCTTTTGCTTTGATTCTACCTGCCATGATGTCGGCACCTTTTGCAAGTACATATGGTGCACCAAAGGTTTGTTCATCATACTTAATGGCAACTGCAAAATGTGTTGGGTTGGTTATTACAACATCCGCTTTCGGCAAATCTTGCATCATGCGGCGCATGGAGGCCTCTCTCATTCTTTGTTTGATTTTGGACTTAATCTCCGGATTACCTTCTGATAATTTGTACTCGTCCTTAATCTCTTGTTTTGACATTTTTAACTTCTTTGCCAAACTGAATTTCTGATATATGAAATCAATAATGGCTACAATCATAAAAAATGAGCCAATACGTATTCCCAAATCAAGGGCTATGTCCATAATCAGTGCATAAGTCTTAAGTACCGGCAATTCATAAAATAGATAAATCAAGTTCTCATATTCGCGTAAAGAAAAGTATACAATGATTAAGATGATACCTATTTTTATAATGGATTTGATCAGTTCTACAATTGTTTTTAATGAAAACATCCTTTTCAAACCACTGATTGGACTTATGTTACTTAGTTTAGGTTGCATCGGCTTCATGTTCGGCTTCCAACCTACTTGAAACACATTCGCTAAAAAAGCCACGGTGAATGAAATCATGCACAAAGGAACAATCATAAATGCACCTTCGATCAAAACATATTGCATTAAGTCTTTGGCAAATTCTGGTGTAACTTCCCTTGTCCCAAAGAGGTTGGCAATTTCTTCCAAGAGATTCATGGTTCGATTAATAATGTTCGGCCCTAAAATTTTAATGGATGCAAACATAATGACCAACATGAATGTGGTCGTTATTTCATTACTTTTTGCAACTTGACCTTCTTCTCTTGCTTTTTCCTTTTTTCTTGGTGTTGCTTTTTCCGTCTTTTCTCCACCTCCGCCACCTTCTGCAAAAAGCTGAAGGGACATAGGTAACATTGTTATTCTATTTTTTTCATACTTCATCTTGGCATCAAACCTTCTATAATATCTTGCATCAGCTTTTCTGCATCGCCGATGAGTACGTCACTTATAATTGAGAATAAAGCTAATGTCAAATAGATTGTAATCAAGCCTAATAATATTTTAATCGGAAATCCGATAACAAACATATTTAATTGAGGTACTGCTCTCGCTAGGACGCCAAGCACGACGTTGGTTATAATCATGACAAAGAAAATAGGAGAGGCTATTTGCAGCGCTAATATAAAGTACATATGTAAATATTCAACAATACTTGAGTATAGTTGATTAGAAAGTGACATCTCACCTAATGGTATTAAGTGATAACTATTTATCAAAGCTCTTAAAAACATATGATGGGCATCGGTTAATAATGTGATTATAATTAACAGATAATAATATAAGTTACCGGTTATGGTTAATTGAATCTGACTGGCTGGATCAAATACATTTACCATGGAGAAACCAATCTGAGCATCTATAAATTGACCGGATAAGGTGACAATCGAAAACACAATATAGGCGCCAAAGCCAATGAGCCATCCGATTAAGAACTCTTTGATAGCAATGGCTGCAAAGTTTATCACATCTGTGCTAGATACTGTTAACTCAAATGGAATGGTCGCTATAAGTATTACACTAAGAAAAAAAGTGACGGCAATTTTGGCCATATATGGTACGCTTCGATTACCAAATACCGGAACTATTAGTAAAAGGCCTAATGCACGTACGAATACCAATAATAAAGCATCTAAAAACATATAAGGATCAGATAATAATAGCTGCATATCCCATCCCCTATCTTGTTATATATTGACCAAAATTATCAGCAACCTGAATGAAAAGTTCAACCATTCTCCCCATCATCCAAGGCCCAAAAAAATAAACACCTAAAAAAACGGCAAATATTTTGGGCACAAAAGCTAAGGTCTGCTCTTGAATTGATGTTATGGTTTGGAAGACACTGATGAGCAATCCTACTACCAGTGCCAACATTAGTAAGGGTCCGGACACAATGATAACGGTCATTACGGCCTGCTGCATCAAATCAATTACCAGATCTTCACTCATACTTCCACCCCTTAATCATAAAACGTCTCTACCAATCTTCCAATAATCAGTCCCCATCCATCGGCCAATAAAAAAAGCAGTAACTTAAAGGGCATCGATATCATAACCGGTGGTAACATCATCATACCCATAGACATCAAAACGGATGCAACAACCATGTCAATGACGATAAATGGAATGTATATCAAAAAGCCGATAATGAAGGCCGCTCTTAGTTCACTGATTATAAAGGCAGGAATAATCACTTCTGTTGGAATATCATCATATGCCTCTACCGCTTCCATATTAGCAATATCCATAAAGAGAGCTAAATCCTTAGGATTTACCTCCCCCAACATAAATTCTCTTATAGGCGCAAGGCCCCGTTCAATAGCTATTTCCTGTGATATTTCTCCAGCAGCATAAGGTTGCATAGCATCCACATTTATCTGACTTATAACAGGACTCATGATAAACAACGTCAAAAATAAAGCCAAACCAACCAAAAGTTGATTCGGTGGTGTTTGTTGTGTTGATAATGCACTTCTTACAAAATGCAATACGACGATGATTCTTGTAAAAGAAGTCATCATTATAAGAATAGATGGCGCAAGAGATATGAGTGTCAATATTACGAGAATTTGAATACTGCTCACTACATCTTGTCCATCTTCTGCAGCACCAATACTCAAGTCAAAAGAAAAGGGGATTGGTGCATTGTTTGTTTCTGTGGCATGAGACCTCATTGTGGTGCTACCAAAAAACAAAAGGAACATAACCGTCACCAAGATTATGGTTATGGCACGTTTTTTATTATTTGCTTTCATCTGTATCTTCCCCTAATTTATTATTGCTTTCATGATGTTTAGAAACAAATTTTTTCATATATGCACTAAAGGGGATTACGGTCTCTTTATTGTTTTCTGAAAATGTCAGCTTGGTTTCATCTACTGACTGAATAAAGGTGATATGGTCTTTTGAAACACCAATGACCATGTATTCACTACCGATACGTATCAACTGCAATGTTTTTTGGGGTCCTACCGGTATAACTTCAATAATCTTCAAATGATTGCCATTGCTTTTATTCATTTGAAGATTGCCAAGGTACTTTGTAACAATATAGGCTGCCCATAGAATAACAAAAAAAAGTATGATGACCGTAATAAATTGAAAATAATCCTTTAGATCCATCTAGAGCTCCTAACCATTAGCCCGTAACTTTTGAAACCGCCTCAATGACACGTTCGGCTTGAAAAGGCTTAACAATGAAATCTTTTGCGCCTGCTTGAATAGATTCAATAACCATCGCTTGCTGACCCATAGCTGAACACATGATGATGTTAGCGTCACCTTTTATGCCTCTTATGGCTTTAACTGCCTCAATACCATCCATTTCAGGCATGGTAATATCCATAATTACAAGGTCCGGATTCAACTCTGTAAACTTTTCAACTGCTTTCAAACCATTCTCGGCTTCACCAACTACGTTATAACCATTCTTAGATAGAATGTCTTTAATCATCATTCTCATAAATGCTGCATCGTCCACTATTAATATATTTTTTCCAGCCATTTTTTTCTCTCCTTCGATATATTACAAATGCATCTATTTCATTATAACATACTTCATTAAAATGTATATCACAAAATTTGTCCGGCTTGCTTAATGATATCTGTTATACGTATGCTAAAGTTTTCATCAATAACGACGACTTCTCCTTTTGCTACGATTTTACCATTGACCAGCACATCTATAGGTTCACCTGCCAGCTTATTGAGCTCAATAATGGTACCTGGAGCAAATTCCAGTATATCATGTATCGACTTATGGGTTCTACCGAGTTCTACGGTCACTTCAAGGGGCACATCCATAATCAAATCTATGTTCTCTTTTTGTTGTACAAAAGAGCCCATATCAAAATTTTGAAATTGTGCCTGCTGAACTTCAACGTTTCTTTGATGGTTCATACCATTTTGATTATAACCTGGTGGCATCATACCTTGATTCATATCTTGATTCATACCTTGATTCATAGCTTGATTCATGCCCTGATTCATGTCAAGTTGTTGATATTGATTTTGGGCTTGGGCTTGTGGTGGAGGCGCACTTGCTTGTTGATTTTGTTGTTCTTGCTTTGCTGATAGTTCTTTTTTCTGTTCTTCTTTCTCTTTTGTGTTCGAGAAATTGTCGCTAATCTTTTGAGCAAATTCAATAGGATATAACTGCATCATCTCACTATCAACCAAATCGCCAATCTGTAATCTAAAGGAAACACGAATAAATTCGCCGCCTAAGAATTCAGCTACCTCCGTTTGGTCAAAGGATTCTGTTAAATCAAGATGATTCGATATGGGTGGGGCTATGTCAATTCTCTTATTAAACATAGATGACATGGAAGTCGCCGCTGATCCAATCATCTGATTCATAGCTTCACTAATCGCACTTAGATGTAGGTCCGATAATTCTTCATCCGGATTACTTCCGTCTCCACCCATCATTAAGTCAGTGATTACTCTAACATCTTCTTCTTTTAAAATGAGCAGATTGGTTCCTTCTAGTCCTTCTTTATACACGATTTGTATAGAGACGCAAGGACTTGCATATTCCTTAACGATATCATCCCAATGTACAAGAGACACGGTTGGTGTTGTTATAACCACCTTTTGATTGACCAAACTAAATAAAGTGGTGGCAGCTGTTCCCATGCTAATGTTAGAAACCTCACCGATGGCATCTTTATCCACATCTGTAAGCGTGCTACTTGAGGACTCTGTCTTGCTTGTATCTTCATCTTCATCTAAACCTTTTAGTAGAGCATTTATTTCTTCTTGAGATAGCATTTCTCCCATAAACTATTCCTCCTTCCGTATAATCGAAACGATTTGAACCGCATTTTTCTTTTCAAACAATCCTGCTTTAGCTATAAATTTTTCTATGTCTCCAACCTTGACTTCTATATCTTCGGTTATTTTCTTGTCTAACTTAATGATATCACCAATCTGAAGATTAATAAAATCATTAACTGTAATAATGCTTTTTCCTAAGATGGCTTTTACCGGGATTTGTGCTTGAGCAATTCTTTTTTCTATGATGTCTCTATAAACCTCTTCATTGGATTCTGTCATAGACGAGAACCAGAACTTTGTATTAAGCTTGTCAATAATGGGTTCTACGCAGGTATAAGGTATACAAATATTGACCAAACCCTCTACATTACCAATTCTTAGGTTCAATGTTATTAAGGCGATAATCTCTGTCGGCGATATAACTTGGGCAAACTGAGAGTTGGTTTCGATTTTCTCAAGTCTGGGTTCCAAACCAACCACGCTCTCCCACGGTTCTACCAAAAGATCTACACAAATGACCATAATTTTTTCAATGATGGCCAGCTCGATTTCTGAAAAGTCCCTCTCCTTATCTAAAGTCTCTCCTTTGCCGCCCAAGAGTCGATCAATAATGGAAAACCCTATTTTTACGGACAAATCCATCAATACATTGCCCTTTAGCGGATATAAATCCATAATACCTAGAAGGATAGGGTTGGATAAAGCGTTTGAAAATTCAGAAAATGATACGGCTTCTGAATTGATAACTTCTACTTGACAAGAAGTTCGCATATAGGCTGGTAAAGCTGTTGATACAAGTCTTGCATAATGTTCAAATATAATCTCCAATGTTCTGAGATGCTCTTTGGCAAATTTGGAGGGCCTTGCAAAATCGTACTCCTTGACATGCTTAGCAGACGCGCTATGCTTGTACTCTTCAACATCCAGTTCGCCAGTATTTAATGCATTCAACAGATCATCTATTTCATTTTGAGATAATACCTCACCCATCACTTCACCACCTTTTTTGTTATGTCATCATAAATACCATTATTTTGATGATGTTAATAAATTGTTGAAGTAAACATCTACGATGGACTCTGATTCTAGACGACTTTGTAAATATAGAAGAATCTCATTTTTTAAAGCATTTGTCGATTCTACACTAACAAAATCTTCATAGCTTTTGGATTTCATCAGGGTTTCGATGCCGTCTCTCAAAATGGTCTCCCTTGTTGTCATGCTATCTAAGACTTTGCCTGCATCTCTTTCTGTTTTTAAGATGCCAACACCAATTTCTACAACCACGTTATGGGTTCTACCTGAGTTCCCCGTATCGTTATAGATAAATATAAACTTTTCCGAAAAAGTAAAAGGTTCAATGTCTTTGACCGATATCTGCGGCGAACCGTTTTCCTCTAATATAGCTGCTTCTTCCTCTCCTCTTAGTGCCTTACTAATACCTATAATCGTAATTAAGGATATCATTGAAAAGATTAGGGATACAATAATCAATACGACACCAATCATCATGACAATCTTGCTCTTATCTTGTGGTTTTTTTGCTACCTTTTCAACGCCAGCCTCGTCAACTTCTACTTGTTTCTTCTTAGCCATAATTACTCCTTTATTCCATCAATGTCTTTGGACTTTTTACTCTGCATTGATGGTTAAAGGGTCAAAACTAAGTTTCACTAAATTTACATACAATATATAGATTACGTTGATGCATTCATAACTATATATTGTATGCAAAAGTTCAACTATATAGTTTTGACACCTTAACCATTGATTGTATTATATTCTTCAACCCTTACTTCTTCGCTTTGAAGTACAATCTTCATCTCGACCCTTCTGTTTTTAGCTCGATTTACACTGCTGTCATTGCTCACAATCGGTCGATATTCACCATAACCGGTACATGCAATTTTCTCTTCACTAAAGCCCATATTGTCAATTAAATATTTGCCAACCGCTATGGCTCTACTCGCTGACAGTTCCCAATTGCTGGGGAAAAAAACGGTACTTATTGGTACATTATCTGTATGACCTTCAATTTGAACGTTATAGGTTTCGAAATTTTGTCCTTGTATCATTTCTCCAAGTATCGATATTACATTTAACGCCTCTGGTTTTATAACCGCTTGGCCACTGTCAAATAAGGCTTCACCCGGTATGGTGATTTTAACGAAATTAAGGGCATAACTTACATCCACTTCTTCTCTTACACCTTGGTCTGTTAGGAATTCGTTAACACGTTCATAGACTTCTCTTGCTTCGTCTAAGGCAATAGCCCTTTTTTGTTCATCGGATAGTTCTTCATCCGACTGTGTTGTACCTTCTGACCCTTGAGAAAGGTTATTTTCAACAATAATCTGAATGTCACTGAGTTGATCTACACCACTGGTAATTAAATCTGCCTCAACAAGGGCCTCCCCGCCAGGCATAATATCAATCTGATCATTAAAGGAGGCTATGGCTTCCTTGAATTTACGAATATCCACACTGGACATGGAAAACAATAGTACAAAAAAGCAAAGTAAGAGCGTTACCATATCACCATATGTTGACATCCATGCTGGCGCCCCTTTTTTTGCTTCTTCTTCTCTTTTCTTCATCTTTACTCACCCTCTTTTCCGTTAGGATTGAGTGAAGCTCTAAGTACCGGTGCTAAGAAAGCTTTTAGCTTTTCTTCAATAACCCTTGGATTTTCTCCTGCTTGAATGGATAATAATCCTTCAATCATAACCTCTTTCAACAACATTTCTTGTTGGCTTTTAATTTTGAGTTTTTCTGAAAAAGGGGTTGCTACAAGATTGGCAAGAAGAGAACCATACATCGTCGTTAACAAGGCTACGGCCATTGCAGGACCAATTGCTGATGGATCGTCCAAACTTCCAAGCATATTAATTAGTCCGATTAGGGTACCGATCATACCCCAAGCCGGTCCCATTTCTGCTACTTTTTCCCAAAATGTGGCGACTTCTTTATGTCGACCTCCGATAAAAATTAATTCTGTTTCCAGAATATTCCTTACAAGTTCCGGATCTGTTCCGTCAACGACCAACATGATGCCTTTTTTTAAAAAATCATCATCAATATTCTCAGCTGCCTCTTCAAGAGCCAGAAGCCCTTCTTTACGCGCAACATTTGACAATTCAATGATGTTTCTAATAACGCCAGCCTCATCCATGATTGTATTTTTAAATGCTTTACTTACTGATTTTATTGAATTAATAAATTTGTCTAAGGGATGGATAATTAAAACAGAGGAAAAAGCGCCACCAAAGGTAATCATAACAGAAGGTGCATTCCAAAATGCCAACAGACCTGTAAGTCCTTTATCCAGTATTATTGACATGGCAAAAAAGAAAACACCTGCCGCCAAACCTATAATCGTTGCAATATCCATATGTCCACCTCTATCTTATTACTTAACTCTTGTCGGTCTTATAATTGAGTATTTTTGCTTCAAAATCAATGATTCTCTTTTGAAGTTCTTCAAGACTTTCACTGATAATAATTATTTTGCCATTGGTTAGAACCAAAGTTGTGTCCGGCTTTTCTTCAGCCGATTCAATGAGTCGACTGTTTAACAAATAGCTTTGTCCGTTCAATCTTGTTACAAAAATCATATCATCACACCTCTAAGCGATTGTCGGTTGCTACATGCAACCGAACAAGCGCCACAATTTATTAAATTTTACCATTATCTCTTAAGATTTACAAGTTCTTGTAACAGTTCATCTGAAGAAGTTATGATTCTAGAGTTCGCTTGGAACCCTCTTTGGGTTGTAATCATTTCGGTAAACTCTCTTGATAAGTCCACATTGGACATCTCAAGAACACCTGAATTGAAGCTACCACCTCTTGATGTGATATCTTGGCCTAAGCCGTCAAAGTCACCTGAGTTGGTTGTTGCTATAAACAGATTATTACCCACTTTTTGGAGTCCAGCAGGGTTTTGGAAGGCTGCAACCACAATCTGTCCGAGAATCTTAGTTTGTCCATTGGTATACCTACCTATAACTTTACCGTCGCCACCCACTTCAAATCCAGATATACTACCGGCTTGATTACCTGAACCAATACCATTAATATCACCTGAGATTGCCTCAAGGGTTGTGTTACCGGCAAATAAAGTTAAGTCTCCAAAATCAACTGTCATATTGCTGAAAGTCGAAAATGGTGTTACCAAGTTGGTCATATCAAATGTATCGGCACCTGCTATAATCTTACCTGTAGCCGGATCAAACTCAATAACCTGAGCAATGGGTGCCAAGCCTGTAGCAACACCCACATTGCCGTTAGCATCTGTGATGCTGGCATCTGTTAAGGTGATTGTAAACTGGTTTGCATTTGCAACTGGTAAATTAGTAATACGATACTCTGCAGTATATCTATAACCTAAGCTGTCATAAAAGTTGGCTGTAAAAGGCACACCATTAGGGTCTGATAACTGGGTATCATTAATGTTAATATTTCCTGATAAAGTTATGTTGCTGGTTGCTGTTGGTTCGGAATAAAGATTGACCGGATTTAGAATCTGAATAGGCTCAACTTGTCCTTTTTGTATTTCGCCAGTTGCTGGATTTGTTTTCCAGCCCATCACATTGAGGCCTTCAGGATTAACCAGATTGCCTGCTTCATCAATTCTAAAAGCGCCGGCTCTTGTGAATTTATTGCCTGTGATATCACTGACAACAAAAAAGCCATCGCCTTCGATTTTAAGGTCTAGGGGATTATCCGTACGTTGTGCCGCACCTTCTCCCATATCCACATCTACTGAAGAGATAGATGAACCTAGCCCTATTTGCATAGGGTTTCTACCACCGGTATTTTCACTGGCACCACTGGCACCTTGTATGGTTTGACTAAATACTTCACTAAAGGTTACACGGCTACTTTTAAAACCAACTGTGTTAACGTTTGCGATGTTATTACCAATAACATCCATTTTTGTTTGGTGAATCCTAAGACCTGAAACACCTGAGTACATTGAACGCATCATAATGTACAACCTCCTTATGTCTATACTGTATCGAAACTTCTCTGTCATTTAAAGTTTCATAGCTTCCTTCACGAGGTCCGGCTATATCAATACAGCACCATCTATGTTTGTAAATACATGTTCTCTAGCTTCTGATTGATCTAGAGCGGTTACAACTGTTTTATTCTCAATGTTGACCACTAACGCAACGTTGTCCATTAAGACGAGTGATTCTTTAATCCCTTTTGCTTCTGCTTTACTAACACCAGCCTCAAGTCTGGTTATTTGGTCATCTGATAATTCAATTTGTCTAACATCCAAACGCATGCTGGCGTGTTTTGAGAATTTCAGCTTATCTTGACTTTGAATCTGCTGCTGCAAAATATTAGCAAACTTATTGGTGTCGATGTTCTTTTTTTCTATGGATTTGGTTCTTTGTTGTTCTACTTGAACCTGTCTAATCGGCGGTATAGGTCTATTTTGTATGATCATTTTTAGTCCGCCTCCTTACTGTCCTTCTTCTACATTTCCAACCGCTTCTTCTTCTGTTTCACCTGCTGCTATACGGTCAATTTTTTCATTGATGGCTACCAACGCTTCATTAATCTGATTGATTGCACCAATCATCGCTTCGTTACTTGTTGCGTGATTATTAAGTACGGCTTCTACTTTTGCTAGTGCTACATCTACACCTTCCACATTTAAAAATGCTTCTCCGCCTTTTAGTGTTACACTCTGTACAACGCCTTCTACATACTTACTTTCTCCTGAAACTTCGTTGTATGACAAGCCCAATACTGTTTTCCCAATTAAGCTGTACGCTTGTTGCATGGTCGAACTTGTGTTTAAATTTTGCATCTGTTCTAAGGATGAAAATTGTGCCATCTGTGCTAGAAAATCTTCATTTTTTGCCGGTTCCAAAGGATCTTGATAACGCATTTGTGTTACGAGTAACTGTAGAAAAGCATCTTTATTTAGATTATCTGACTTGCCTTTATCCTTAATTGCATCCATTCCATATTTGGCCATAATATCTTGTATTGAATCTACTGTTGACATTTTGTCACCACCTTACGCTGAGTACTCCACTGTATGCTCCGTATTGCCATCCACATCTTTAGAGATCTCTGTTGACTTGATTTCCGGTTGGACCACTTCAATACTATGAAGTCTATTCAAACGGTTTATTCTGTCTTGTCTGGTCTTATTGTATGACTGACGCTGATCGCTTTGTTCTTTTTGATGATAATGCAAATTGGCATTGCCAAGTGTCACTTCAATCTTGTCCACTTTGATACCTTGTTGCTCTAGCTGACTCTTTAGCTGTCCAATGTTACTTTCAATTATTTGTTTTACCACTTCATTTTCTGCCACAAACTGCCCTTTTACCAAGCCTTGCTCGGCTACTACTGAAACAGCTATTTTTCCTAAGTTTCCAGGGTTTAATTGCAGATTCATAGATGTTCTTGTATCTGATAGATTAACAATGGCTTTTGTTACAATCTGATTGATGATATCGTTTGTACTCACTTGTTGATACTTGACTTCACCGGCCTTATTCACCACAACTACTTCTTTTAGATCTATCATGTTCTGAGAAAACAATGTACTAAAAGATTGATCACCTTTTTGCTTACTTGTTTCCTTTTGATCGTATTGTGTTGTGACTTTTTGGCTTCTCAAATCATGGACTTCCAACTTAACCTCTTGTTTGTCGCCTTGGCCATCATCCAATTCTGTGGCAATCGTACTTGAAGGTATTTCTCCATTTGCGGCTACCACTTGGTTTTCTGTTACAAGTGTTTTGCCTTCCATTAGATGATTCATGGCATCCAAAACTTCTTTTTCACTCATGTTAACGGATTCAAGTAATGCTTTGAGTTCCGTCTGTATAGCCTTAAAACTTTTAAAAGCCTCTCCATGGGTTAATAGGGTGGTTTCTTCTAACTGAAATACATTACCAAGAAGTTCTGATAGACTGTTCATGTTTAATAAATCAAAAACATTCATATTCATGGTCTCCAGATTCATCTGCAAGGATGCCTCCGGTATACCTAATAATTCACTAACGATGGCTAAAGCCATCTGCTCTAGTGCACTATAATCCACCATAATCATGTCTTTTGTAACAGTCTCAAGTTCTGAAGTTTCCTCAACTGATTCCTCTTTGGTTGTCGAAGCGATTGCCTTCTTCACGGTTTCATTCATTGGCTTGATTTTTTCTCTTTGATTGACAGATTGGTCACTGTTTTTACCTACAGCGGTATTGTCAGATTCAAGCTTTGAAGGTTCTTTTGTTTTCTCATTGCTGAGTGCTTCAAATTGTTTTTTATCAAGTTGCTGAATGTTTTTTTCATGGTTATAAACCTTTGAGAACTCTTTTTTTGAGAAATGGTTTAAGTTGGTGTTACTTTTGTGAGTTCCAAAATTCGAATTCATCAATGCTGCAACGTTTTGATTTGCAACTGAATTCATAGTTGTCTCCTTTCTACTTCGGGAAAGTATTATTTTAGCTTTCGTTTTGGTGGCTTCCCACCTTGAACAATTCGCCATCAAATTGTTCCTTATTCTGGATAAATATAAGATGTAATTCTTGCTGCAGTTCTAGGTTCCATCAGCCCCATAATCTTTGCTGCTTGATCCGGTGATACACCTGTAATGATGGCAGCCACCTGATTCATCTGGGTAATACTCATGCTCTCTAAAACCGGTGCCGCTTGAGCTGGTTTCATGTTTTGATAGATGGCCACTGTTTCTTTAAGCGTTTCGTCGAAAACAACTGAACCAATCATGCTTTCGTAAAGTGCTACAGCATTTTCTGGATACATTTTCTCGAACCACTCTGTGTATACAATGGCTTCCGGTGTCGTCGCTAGTAATTCGTCAAACTGGGCTTTGTCTTCTTGAAACTGAACCTGGTTGGCTTCGAATATCCTTAGACGTTCCACTTCGGCTGTCAAAGCTGTTAATTGCTCACCTATATTTTCGGCTTCTTCGCTCTTTTCCTTTAGCATTTTTTCTGTTATTCTCAATATTTCTACAGCTTCATCCACCGTCGCAAAATTATATGCTTCTCTATCTTCCTCACTCATTGTTTCTTCCGGCATTTCAGGCAGAATCATGTTCAGTACAGGTACGTCTATAATGAGCGGTCCTATGACCGTCGTTCCTAACCCACCGACATCAAATTTTATCAAAGCGGCAAATGCTATGGCCAATATCAATAATCCTACTAGAATGCCTCCCACTATTTTTATTATATTGTTTTGCTTATTTTCCGTGTGATCTCTTGCCATTTTTGCCTCCTTTATTCTTCATCGGTTTTAGTTGAATAACGAAAGCCTACGATTTCGTCCAACATCTTTATTTCTTTATATTTTTCTTCTTCTAAGAAAACGTCTAGAGCCTTTTCTTTTAATTTTTCTTGTATCTTTTTCTCTTCTAAAGCATTTTGTAACGCCTTTCTTTTTACTTCTACTTTTTCTTTAGCTTTTACAACCACTTCCTTTTGAGTTTTATAGGCTTTTTCATAATAATTGACGTTATGATTAAGACGTTTAAACTCAGTAACCGAATGAGACTGCTTTTGACGTTCCCTAAAATCCTCTATGGTCTTATCAAGCTCTGCTTTGATTGCTTCTTGCCTCTTTATCTCCACCTTATGAGCCATCATGGCTTTTGCCAGTTCCATTTTTTTTTGTTCTTCAATTTTTGTTTTTACATTCAATATGTTTTCCATCGAATAATGAAACTTCGCCATATGCATCAACCTTATTCATATATTTTTCCTAATTTGTCAACCACTTCATCAAAATCATATTTTTCATGGGTAAATTGTGTTAAAAATGCTTTTATTTGCTGATATTTTTTTATCGCATCGTCTATCTCCGGATTGCTGCCTTTGGCATAGGCACCTATGTTAATCAAATCCTCTGCGTCGTTGTAGACGGACAAGCTGGATTTGAGCTTATTGGCTAACTCTAGATGTTCATTCGTTGCAATGTCCGTCATAACTCTTGAAATACTTTGTAATATGTCAATTGCCGGATAATGGTTTCTATTAGCCATACGTCTTGATAAAACAATATGACCATCTAATATACCTCTTGCTGCATCTGTAATGGGTTCATTCATGTCATCTCCATCTACCAGTACGGTATATAAAGCTGTTATTGATCCAATATCTGAATTACCTGCGCGTTCCAATAATTTGGGCATGACTGCAAAAACCGATGGCGTATAACCTCTACTAACAGGTGGTTCACCTATGGCTAGACCAATTTCTCGCTGGGCCATTGAGAACCGGGTTAAGGAATCCATCATCAACATCACATCTTTGCCCTGATCTCTAAAATACTCTGCTATTGCTGTTGCTGTTTTTGCAGCCTTCTGTCTAATGAGTGCCGGTTTGTCTGATGTTGCAACAACAATAACAGAACGTTTCAAGCCTTCTTCTCCCAGATCTTTTTCTATGAACTCACGCACCTCACGACCACGCTCTCCAATTAGAGCTATGACGTTTACTTCTGCGTGGGTATTTCTTGCTATCATTCCTAATAGCGTACTTTTTCCAACCCCACTACCTGCAAATATACCCACTCTCTGGCCTTTTCCTATGGTTAATATGCCATCTATTGCTTTAACACCCATGGGCAAGACCTCTGTAATTCTGGTTCGCTTCAATGGGTCCGGTGCACCTTGTTCTATTGGGTACATTTCTTTTGAGTAGACCGGCTCCAATTCATCAATGGGTTTGCCAAGGCCATCTAAGATACGGCCCAGTAGTCGACTACCTACGGATATTCTGAGTTCATGACCAATGGCTTCCACAATACATCCTGGACCAATCCCTGCTAAGTCATCTAAAGGCATTAGTAGTATTTTGTTTTCTTTAAAACCGACGACCTCCGCAAGAACTTTTGCACCACTCGTAGGAGAGCTTATGGTACATAGCTCCCCTAAATTAACACTAGGACCCAAAGATTCAATGGTTAATCCAATGATCTTACTGACTCTACCCAAGTGTTTAATATATGATTTTTCGACCAAGGCCTTATACTTGTCCATGCTGATCATATGTACCCTCTCTAATGGCCTGAAGTCATACTTCCCAGACTTTCTTTTATTAGTTTTAGCTCTTTTTGTAAACTATCATGCCTAACTTGTAAGCTACAATCAATGTTTCCTATATCTGTTTCTATAAAACACTGGTTTTTCTCTAAAGTGATTTCTTTAAGTATTTCAAGGTTCACTTTTTCACTTAAATTCTCACTTAAAACATCTTTATGAGCCACTAAGTAATCAAAATCCTCTGGAGAGCATTTTATGACAATACTGCCGTAAATGTTGATTTCTTCAAATGCTAGCCGCACCAAATATAGAATAATATTAGGATCATCTGCATAACGTCCAATCATTTTGTGAAGCAGTTGGCTGATAACTTCCGCCACTTTGGCTTCTAAGTCTCGAATATACGCCTTATTCTGAGCCAACATGGCCTCTCGTTCTTGGTCAAGTTGATCCATTTTTTGGTCTATGGCTGACTTGGCTGCTACGATGCCTTCTTCATAACCCGCTTCAAAACCTTCTTCTCTTGCTTGTTCTTTAATCTGTTCCCCCATACTTTGTGCTTCATCCAACATTTCTTGTATCAGAAGCTCTGTTTCTTCTACAGCAATAGTACGAGAGCCATCAATCACTTCGTCATCAATGGCTTCTCCTTCATATTCGCTATGTTGTGCTTCTTCTTCCACGCCATAATCATGCTCTTCTACTCCCCTATTGACCGGATGTATGATGTTAGGATTATGGGGATCTATGGTTTGAATTTCCTTACGTATTTCCGACATGGATACAAAGGGTGCTTTAATAATCTTAGACAATGATTTCATCCCCTCCACCACGTGATATTACAATTTCGCCTGCATCTTCTAGTTTACGAATAATATTAACAATCTTCTGTTGGGCTTCCTCAACATCTTTCAAACGAATGGGTCCCATAAATTCCATTTCTTCTTTAATCATCGCTGCTAAACGCTTGGATAGATTATTGAATATAACTTTTTGTACTTCTTCTCCAGAACCTTTTAGGGCTATGCCAAGTTCATTATTGTCGACTTCACGTAAGATTCTTTGAATCGAACGGTCATCCAAGGAGAGAATGTCTTCAAAGACAAACATCTTTTTACGAATCTCTTCTGCTAACTCTGTGTCTTCAATCTCAAGGGTTTCCATGATATGTTTTTCAGTACTTCGATCCACTGAGTTTAATATCTGTACGATGGCATCTACGCCACCTACGATCGTAAAGTCTTGTGTCATCAGTGAGGATAATTTTCTCTCAAGTACATCTTCCACATCTTTGATAACATCTGGTGATGTTCTATCCATCTGAGCAATTCTCCTGGCTACATCAGCCTGTTTCTCCTGTGGTAATGCTGCCAAAACCATGGATGCCTGCTGAGGATTTAGATAGGATAGAATTAATGCGATTGTCTGATTATGCTCATCTTGAATGTAGTTAAGCAATTGTCCCGGGTCTGTTTTTCTGACAAACTCAAATGGTCTGACTTGAAGAGATGAAGTGAGTCTTCCAATAACTTCCATCGCCCGATCTGATCCAAGAGCTTTTTCAAGAAGTTCTTTTGCATAACCAATACCACCTTCTGCAATGTAGGACTGCGCCAAACAAATCTGATAAAACTCATTAATTATACTTTCTTTGTCCTTAGGTGATATTGCTCTTGTATTTGCAATCTGTAAGGTTAGTTCTTCGATTTCTTCTTCTTTTAAATGCTTGAAAATCATAGATGATTTTTCAGGACCAAGCGCTATGAGCAAAATTGCTGCTTTTTCAATGCCACGTTGCTGTTGACTTGCCATCTTATCACTCCCAATCCTCATTTAGCCAATTTCTTAAAAGTTGAGCCACTGCATCCGGATTTTCATCTACGAATTTTTCAATTTGAACCCTTGCTTCTGACTTTCCATCATATTCTATGGCTTCTAACTCGTCACCTACTTTTGTTGTCGTCAACATATCTTCAACTGACAATTCCGGTTCCACTTCCGTAATCTCCACCGGTTCTGTTCCTTTATAGACTGCATAGCCTAGTAGTGCAATCATAAGTATAATAATGATGACCGGTATATAATCTGCCACTCTACTTTCTTCAATAGGTGTGTCAACGAATACAGGTACTTCATAAGCCATTACAAATACTTCGTCAATATTAGAAGCATTGGCAATCAACTGTACAATGTTAGGGTCTACTTCTACTGCATTTCTAATACTATTATCTTCTTGGTACTGTTCCCAAGTGGTGTCTTCTAACAAGCCTTGTTCTTCCAATAATGCCTGTCTATGATAAATATATTTGTTTAAAGTAACTGTTACCGTCGAATCCTCCGGTATAATATTGCCAATGCTTCTTACTGTATTGGTCACAGTTGAGTTCGGTACAAGGTCTTTATCTGAGATAAAGACTTCGCTTTCAGAACCACCTCCACCGTCAATAGGATACGCTGGGGTATCCGCATTGGTATCCGTCCCCGGTATGCCACCTGCATCCGTTGAGGTACCTGTCGATTCATATATATATACTCTTGTTGGATAAGGTTCTGTAGCCCCTTCAGCGATCGTATACACTTCTGATTGACTACTGACACTGTCAAAGTCTATCTTTAGATTCACCCCTACAACCGCGTCATCGTATTCTCCACGGGCCAGCAATAGGCTTTCTATGGTGCTTTCATACTTGGCTTCGTATGCATTTCTGTAATCCATGTGTGAATTCAGACTTCCAAATATACTGCTATCATTGCTGCCGTTAAATAGTAGCTTTGCATTGGAATCTAATATTTTTATTTTGTTGATGGATAAATTGTCAACAGCGGTTTCTACAAAAGAAGCTATCCCAAAAACCTGATCTTCAGTTAGTTCCCCATTGGTTGTTAGTATAACCGATGCTGATGCTTCTTTTTCTTGTTGAAGCACAAAACGTTGGGTATCCGGCAAAACAATCTTAACCCTTGCCGATTTAACTTTGTCAATCAGCTCAATTAAACCACCAAGCTCATTTTCGAAGGCTAATTGTTGCATCATGGCTCGATCGTCACTGCTTGTGGTCAAAGAAGTATCGAACGCTTCCTTCCACCGAAAGGTCGTAGCTGACAATATGCCTTGCTCAAATAATAATAACTTAGCATCTTGGAACTTACGACTATCCACATATAAGGTCGATGCATTATCTTCATATCTATGGTCAATGTTATTGGCTGTTAGTATTTCCACCATTGCCGTCATTTGATCCGGTGTCACGTTTTCAGCATAAATTATCATGTTTGGTCGACTTAAAATAACTGTTAAAACGACTAAAGCAGCTACACTTGCTAAAAAAATACCGATAATCTGTAATTTTTGAGTCCGTGTAAATTTATTCCAATACTCTGTAATCTGATTGGAAAAATTTGTTATAAATTCAGGCATCGTGCCACTCCTTATCTTAAAACATCTTTAACTTTACACTGTAATCTTATATTTGAATCCTCATAATTTCATTATAGGCATCTAAAAGCTTGTTTCTTAATTGAACCGTATATTGAAGTGCTATACTTGCTTTTTCTTGGGCAACCATAACATCTGCTATATTATCTATCTTGCCAACTGCAAAATCCAGACTCATCTGATCCGCTTTTTTTGTCAAGTTGTTTGTACCTTCAATATTATTCATAGCTGCTTGAAATAATGCTTTAAATGGCGATTGTTCCTTAAAGTCAACTTCTTCTTTACCTAGCGCTAACGAGGATTGAATCTGATTAACCGGCTGGATATTCATCTATCTCACCTTACCTTCCAATATTAAGGGCACTGGATATCATGGACTTAGATGCATTAAATGCTGTTATATTCGCTTCATATGAACGATTGGCTGATATCAAGTTGGTCATTTCCTCTATGGTATTGACATTTGGCATAGAAACATAACCTTCTTCGTCTGCGTCCGGATGAGATGGATCATAGGCTCTAATTGGTGGTTTATTATCTTCTATAATCCTTGTGACTTTTACGCCTCCGTTAACCGAATATTCATTCAAGTATTCATTTAACATGCCTTTAAAGTTGTTTCGACTTTGGATTTCTTCAAATACAACAGTTTTACGACGGTAAGGCTGACCATTTTCACCTCTGGTTGTGTTTACATTGGCAATATTCTGTGAAATCGTATCCATACGAAGTCTTTGAGCGGTCATCCCTGAAGCGCTAACATTCATTGAACCAAAAAATGACATGTAATCTCCTCCTTAATATTTGCCTAACTATTCAAAACGCTTTTTATTCGACTGAAGTTATAGTTAACTTGACTTATAAGGGCATTATAACGCAGTTGATTTTCCGCGAGATACCCCATTTCTGTATCAATATCGACTGTATTGCCATCAAGTCTAAAACTTGCAGCACTCATATCTTGAATTTTTTTTGGTGTTATTCTCGATAAATCTTCTTGACTGATTTTTCTGTTTCCTCGCATTGCATCTCTTAAGTATGTCTCAAAAACCACATCCTGCCTTTTATAACCTGGTGTATCCACATTGGCAATATTGGCTGATATTGTTTCATTTCTAGCCCAAGTGCCTTGCATTGCTTTATTAATAATATCGGTTGTTTGAAAAAGTCGATTATTTATCATCGTTTCATCTCCAAATCCATTTTAATCTATGATTGGTTAAGGTATCAAAACTATATAGTTGAAATTTCACATACAATATATAGTTATGAATGCATCAAAATAATCTATATATTGTATGTGGATTTAGTGAAACTTAGTTTTGCCCCTTTAACCATGATTGGTTTTAATGTCATATCTATTATCGGCACACACAATATATTGTATCAGTTTATAGTCAAATATACAATCCATAGTTATCTGATTCCTCAAGAAAAGAAGCTTCGCTTCGTTATGAGCTCTGCTCATATTTCTGAACGGTTCGACCGGAAAGGTCTTTGACGTATTCTGCCACGCTTTTAGGCTGAATACTAAAGTATGACGCTCCTAGAGAACCAAAAAAGAGGCTGCACGCAACCTCCCCTCGTTATCGCTTATATTTTTCCGATTTCGTCTAATAATAAGTCGTTTAATACTTTTATATATGTGCCCTTCATTCCTAGAGATCTGGATTCAATTACACCGGCACTTTCAAACTTTCTTAGTGCGTTTACAATGACTGATCTGGTAATTCCAACGCGATCTGCTATTTTACTCGCTACCAGAATGCCTTCATCACCTTCAAGCTCATTAAATATATGTTTGATGGCTTCTTGTTCTGAAAAAGATAAGGTACCTATAGCCGATTTAACAATACTGGTTTTTCGAATAGCTTCAGAGTTTTCATCATTGACAGACCGCATTATTTCTAGCCCTACTACCGTAGCACCATATTCACCTAGTATTATGTCTTCGATGTCAAACATTTCTTCATTCCTATAGATAAAAAAAGTGCCAAGCCGTTCCCCAGCAATATCAATAGGTACAATCATGCCAACAAACTTAGATGCACTAATGCGTTCACTAAATCCAAGGGTTGCCATGTTTACATTCTCTTTGGTAGACAAAATATTCAACAAACGTTCATTTAACTGTTCATCCACCAGTTCTCCAAGTTCGTCTGTAAGAAGCTCTTCTATATCATGGATACCATCTTTGGAATAAGATGCCAACAACTTACCTTTCTTACTAAGAACCAGACCGTTTGCATTTAATATATCACTCATCACTTCACAAATATCTGTGAATATGACCCTTTGTGTCCCAGTTTTCTGCAGTAGCTTGTTAATCTTTCTTGTTTTATCTAACAATTGAACGCTCAAAGTTCTACCTCCTGATTATAGCCTGTATAAATTATAGTACAAATTACATACAAATTCAAGTTCTTATTTAACTATTTCAACACTTTATTCTTTTGACACAACATTCTTACATTCATCGTTGCTACACATTAATTTTTTGCCTTTATCAACCATTATTGCATTACATCTATCACATTTGACGGACGTTGGAAGGTTCCATGTCATAAAGTCACACTCCGGATTATGTTCACAGCCATAATAACGTCGACCTTTTTTGGTCTTTTTGACCAGGACTTCACCACCACACTTATGACATTCTACTCCTTCAACTTTTTCAAGGATTGGTTTGGTGTTTCTGCAGTCGGGAAATCCGGGACAGGCTAAAAACTTGCCATAGCGACCCATTTTTATGACCATATTGCGTCCACATTTTTCACATATTATATCTGTTTCTTCATCTTTAAGTTCAATTTTCTCAATTTCTTCTTCTGCAATTTTTACCTTTTTTTCGAAATTAGGAAAAAAGTTTCTAAGTACGTCTTTCCATTCCATAACCCCAATTTCTACATCGTCCAGCTGTTTTTCCATACTTGCTGTAAAGGTCACATCTATAACACCATCAAAGTAATTACTGATCATTTCATTAACAATCTCACCTAATTCTGTTGGAAATAGCTGTTTGCTCTCTTTTGAAACATAACCTCTTGCCATAACTGTCGCTATGGTCGGTGCATACGTACTGGGTCTGCCAACACCATTTTCTTCCAAGGTTTTGACAAGACTTGCTTCTGTATATCTAGGCGGATGTTGAGTGAAGTGTTGCTCATCTAACATCTCCATTTTTTTCAATTTGGATGTATCATTTAATTTTGATATGGACTGCTTATCTTCTTTTTCTTCATCTTCTTTGTATACTTTTAAGAATCCGTCAAATAATTGCGTTGTTAAGGCAGTAGTAAATCTGTAATTGCCTGCATCGATTTTTACAGACTTGACAATATTGATGGCCGACATCATTCTACTGGACACAAATCGTCTCCAAATGAGATTATACAGCTTATACTGATCACGGCTTAATGATCCTTTTATCTCGTCCGGGCTAAGGTTTACATAGGAAGGTCTGATGGCTTCATGGGCATCTTGAACCCCTTCCTTTTTTTTGTTTTGACTATGGTCCCTATTAACATATGTTTCACCATAATGTTCTATTATATACTCAATAACATTATTATGTGCTTCATCTGAAATTCTTGTTGAGTCCGTTCTCAAATAGGTAATCAATCCTATGGTGCCTTCATCCTTTATTTCAATACCTTCGTAAAGCTGTTGGGCAATTCTCATGGTTTTGATTGCTGTAAAATTCAATTTTTTTGATGCTTCTTGTTGTAAGGTACTTGTTGTAAAGGGCAATACTGTTTTCTTTTTTCTTTCTTTTTCCAGTATTTGAACTATTTTAAATGATTTACCTTTTAGATCTTCTAATATGTCTTTGACTTGTTTTTCATTTTTTAGCTCTATTTTTTCATCTAGAGTTCCATAGAACTTGGCTGTGAAGATATCCTTGGTTTCTTTGATTTCCAATTTGGCGTCTAGGCTCCAATATTCTTCCGGTATAAAATCGTTGATCTCGTGTTCACGATCGCAAATCAACTTCAAGGTAATTGATTGAACACGTCCTGCACTTAGGCCTTTTCTTACTTTTTTCCATAGTACCGGACTCATCTTATAACCTACTACCCTGTCTAGCAATCGTCGTGCCTGCTGTGCATCAACAAGATTCATATCAATTTCTCTTGCATTTTTTATAGAGTCTTTAACCGCATTTTTTGTGATTTCATTAAATGTGATTCTATAGGTACTTTTGTTTTCAAGCTTAAGAGAATGAAGTAAATGCCAAGATATGGCTTCTCCTTCTCGGTCAGGGTCAGTTGCAAGATAGACTTTCGTTGCTTTTTTAACTTCCTTACGAAGCTTAGCAAGTAGTTCTCCTTTGCCTCTTATGGTGATATATTTGGGTTCAAAGTCATTTTCAATATCAATACCTAATTGACTTTTTGGTAAATCACGGACATGACCCATAGAAGCTTCTATCTTATAATTAGGTCCTAAAAATTTTTTAATTGTTTTAGCCTTTGCAGGCGATTCAACAATGACAAGGTTCTTGGCCATAGTTATCCTCCTATAGATCTTTTAGTCTTCTTAGCGGTAAACTGCCAAGCTAGATGCCTTCACTTATGACTGCGTTTACTTTATTGCCTCTTGGATGATCTCGTATATAATATTTGTTTGGCAACTGTATGACAGCGCCTTTTATCTCAAGTTTGGTGAGTATAAATTGTAACTCATTCATGGACATCTCAATTTGTCTTGCTATCTCGTCTATAAATACCGGGGCAAGACTTATACAAGAATATACTATTTTTTCCTTTTCTTCAAGTGTTTTTTCAATTTCATCAATAATTGCGTGTTTATTTGTTGAAAAAATTGAATATTCTTCAAGTACATCTTCTACTGAAAATACCGGTTTCCCCCCCATTCTAACAATGTTATTAGACCCTCTATTGGTGCCACCTAAAACATCTCCAGGTATGGCAAAAATATCTTTTCCATATTCAAGCGCAAAATCAACTGTGATGAGTGAACCGCTTTTTTCTCGCGCCTCTACTAAAAGTATGCCATCACTTAATGCACTAATTAAACGATTGCGCATAGGAAATAAACCCGGCCTTGGTACAACGTCTAAGCCATATTCCGAAATCACACACCCATGCTTTATTATATTTGTCATTAAAGATTCATTTTCTTTAGGGTAGCAAACATTGATTCCAGATCCTAATATTGCGGTAGTAAATCCCTTGCCTTTTAGAGCACCTATGTGACTGTAGCTATCTATGCCTCTTGCCATTCCACTAATAATGTTCACTTTATTGGTTGCCAATTGTTCAGCATAATACTCAGCCACCTTCCTACCATAGGCGGTACAGTTTCTAGAACCAACCATACCAATGGATAATGGATGTTCTATGAATTTACCTCTGTAATACAGAACAAAAGGTGGGTCAAAGAGGCTAAACAGTTGTGTCGGATAATCTTCATCCTTTATGGTTACATATTGAATGTTCAGCGCTTCTAATCTTTTTTCATAAGCAATCAAGGACTTTAGGTCCCTTGCATCTAATAAGTTTTTCAAGTCTTTCTTATCAAATACAGGATGTTGCATACAAAGGGTTATTGCTTCTGACTTGGCATAATACAGCGTGTATGGTGTTTTAAATGTATTAAGTAAAATCTTTATTTTCTTATACCCGATGCCGGGAATTCTTGTTATCCATAACCAATATTTTCTATGATTCATAAGACACCTACCTATTCCAATATTTTCTATCTAATGTTCTGTATTGTATGGCTTCTGCTACATGATTTTCTCTGATGATATCGGATGCTTCCAAATCTGCTATGGTTCTTGATACTTTAAGGATTCGGTGGTAAGCTCTTGCACTTAAACCCATTTTCTCAAAGGCAAATTTGACCATTTTCTTACTTTCTTGATCCAAATTACATATTTTGTCGATATCTGATGCGCCTAAATGAGCATTATATATGATGCCTAGGTGCTTATGACGTTCTTCTTGGATGCTCTGAGACCTTAGAACCCTTTTCATGATGTTTTCCGAACTCTCAGATAGGTCATGGTTACTTAATGCCTCAAAATCTATTGTAGAGGCCTCCACATGTAAATCAATACGGTCCAATAGAGGACCACTTATTTTGCTCAGATATTTTTTGATCTGCAAAGGCGTACAGCTACATTTTTCAACATCCGGATAATAACCACAAGGACATGGGTTCATTGAACATACCATCATGAATTTTGCTGGAAAATCTACCGTTCTATTCACTCTTGATATAGTTACTTCGCCTTCTTCTATTGGTTGTCTAAGAACTTCAATTACGTTTTTTTGAAATTCCGGTAACTCGTCCAGAAAAAGAACACCTTGATGTGCTAAAGATATTTCCCCTGGTTTTGGCAAAGCGCCACCGCCAATCAGTGCTGCATTAGATATGGTATGATGAGGTGATCTAAAAGGTCGTTTGACGATTAAAGATTCTCCTTCTTTAATTTTTCCGGATACGCTATAGATCTTGGTAATGTCAATGCTCTCTTCAAAGCTTAAGCCGGGCAGTATAGAGGGTAGTCTTTTTGCCATCATAGTTTTGCCGGCGCCTGGAGGCCCAATCATTATGACGTTGTGCATCCCGGCCGCTGAAACCTCTAATGCCCTTCTCACATTTTCTTGACCTTTGACATCCGAAAAATCATAATGATAGGTTGTCTTATTTTTACAAAACAGGGCCTTAATATCTACGGTTGTAGGTTTGATAATATGCATTCCCATTAAATGAGCCACAGCTTGTTTTAGATCATCAACACCTATGACTTTCATACCTAAAATGACGCCTGCTTCTTTTTTGTTGGCATTTGGCACCATACAATGAGTGATGCCTGATTTGAAAGCCGAATGTACCATGGGCAGAACCCCATTTACCGGTTTGACCTCACCGCTTAATGACAATTCCCCTAATATAAGCATATCTTTACAAGCTTCTAATAATTCATTCTGTTTACAGGTTAAGATGCCAAGTGCAATGGATAAATCATAACCGGCCCCCTCTTTTCTTAGCTCTGCCGGCGCCAGGTTAATGGTGATCCTCTCTGTTGGAAAATCAAACCCGGAGTTCTTTAAGGCTGTTCGTACCCGATCTACAGATTCTTTGACGGCCGAATCCGGCATACCTACAATATCAAATCTAGGAAATCCATTGGATATATCTACCTCTACATGAACCACATGCCCTTCAACACCTTGAAGAGCAGCGCTTAATACATGGTTGTACATCATGATTCCTCCTTGTCTTTTTATGTTTTACACTTATATATTATCTCAAAAAAAGAAAGCTTTTGGTCCGCTGTAAGCAGACAAAAAGCTTTCTTTATATATGATTGCATTCTTGCTAAAGGTCGATTTATTTTCTTATTTTTCTTTGAGAATTTTCTTCAGTTCATCCATAAACGTGTTTATGTCTCTAAACTCTCTATATATGGAGGCAAATCTTACATAGGCAACTTCATCTAAAGTTTTGAGACTTTCCATGACGATTTCACCAACTTGGCTGGACTCGATTTCCTTTTTCATGGCATTGTAGAGTTGGTTCTCGATATCGTCTACCAGAGCATCGATGCTCTTCATAGCAACCGGTCTTTTGTGACAAGATCTTACCAAACCAGACATGAGCTTGTCTCTAGAGTATGGTTCTCTGGAGTTGTCTTTTTTTACAATAATGAGCGGCATACTTTCAACGGTTTCATAAGTTGTGAATCTTTTTTCGCAATTCTCACATTGTCGTCTTCGCCTTATGGCATTATTCTCTTCTGATGGTCTAGAGTCAATTACTTTGATACTTTCAGTACCACAATATGGACATTTCATACTCGATTCCCTTCTTTAAGCCAAAACATGGTCTATTATCGACCATATTTTGTTTTTTTATATTATGGTTAAAGGGTCAAAACTAAGTTTCACTAAATTTACATACAATATATAGATTACGTTGATGCATTCATAACTATATATTGTATGCAAAAGTTCAACTATATAGTTTTGACACCTTAACCATATTATACTGTCTATTTTTTCCTTCTTTGTAAAAATGGTGGGATATCGATAGGCTGATCATCGGTTGAAATGTACTTCTCTGTTTTTGCCACCACTTCTTTTTCTTGTGAATCTTGTTTTTTCTTCTCAGCTTCCTGTTGCCCATCTATGACTGTTTCTTTTTTTTCTTCTTTGTTCTGTCCGTATTTTGTATTGGATGATTCCATACGTTCTTTGTATGTCGTCGTTGGATAAGGATCAACAGCCTTTGTTTCAAATCCTGTTGCAATTACTGTAACCACCAACTCATCCTCAAGATTCTCATCAATACTTTGTCCATAAATTACATTAGCATCGTAGCCTGCTGCTTCTTGTATTAACTGAATAGCATCATTCGCATCAAACATAGACATGTTTAAATCGCCACTAATATTAATCAGCATATGCTTAGCACCATCAATGGTTGTTTCTAGTAATGGACTGCTAATGGCAAGTCGTGCTGCTTCTTCTGCTTTGTTATCACCTTTTGCTCGACCAATACCAATATGGGCTACACCTTTATCGCTCATAACAGTGGCTACGTCAGCAAAGTCCAAATTGATAATACCAGGTGTGTAAATCAAGTCAGATATACCTTGTACACCTTGCTGTAATACTTCATCCGCCTTTTTGAATGCGTCTCGCATGGTCGTTCTTCGATCTACAACAGATAAGAGCTTCTGATTTGGTATAACGATTAAGGTATCCACATTTTTCTTAAGCTCAATTATACCTTGGTCCGCATTTTGCATACGCCCTCGGCCTTCAAATTCAAAAGGTTTGGTGACCACACCTACTGTTAAAATACCTTGTTGTTTGGCAATATTTGCGATGACTGGGGCCGCACCGGTACCTGTTCCACCACCCATACCCGCTGTTATAAATACCATGTCATAGCCTTTGATAATCTGTGCCAGTTCATCATGACTTTCTTCTGCTGCCTTAAGACCGATTTCCGGTTTGGCACCTGCACCCAATCCTCTGGTTAGTTTTTCTCCAATTTGCACTTTGCTCTTCGCTCTTGATCCATTTAATGCTTGAACATCTGTATTGACTGCAACAAACTCAACACCTGTCACCGCATCCTCTACCATTCTATTAACGGCATTGTTTCCGCCGCCGCCTACACCAATTACAACTATTTTTGCAATATTACTTCGATCGCTCATATTAATCTCCAACAATTCATATCCTCCTCACAGCTATGCCATGTCATTTTTCATATATCTGTAGCACTAGGCTAATTATCACGAGTAATGTACTTTTCTTATGTCTATAATATAGTTTTTTATCTGATTAATCAACAAGTATTTCATTTATTCCGTATTTTTTTTAAAGATGAATTGCTGACCATCTTGTTCTAAGTTAAGGGTTCCTGCTAAATCAGATGGAAGTTTTTTCATAACATCACCTGCATTCCTCATCTTCATATCCAACTGAGTCGCTTCTCCCAATACTATTTTGATATTGTTTACATAAAGGTTCAAGGCTTTTAAATCATTCGTGGGAAACTCGATATGTGTCACCGGCACTTGATACTTTGATTTCAAATGATGTAGTTCGAGCAGTGTCGTTAGTACTTCTCCTTTTATATCCAGCTTTTTTCCAACTACGGCACTTTTGATATAAAGCCCTTCTACAACCGGAATACCTGACTTCTGCTTTTTTTGATAAGCGATGATAATCCCGTTTTTATCTAACGCAAGAAATTGGTCTTGGTACTTAATGTAATTAATCACCTCTTTTTCAGTTACAATAATGTGCAATTTATCATACCCATTATACTGAATATCTACCTCTTTTATATATGGGTATTTTGAATAGTCTTTCTCTTGTTTTAAAAAAACCTCTATCACGTTTGAGTTTTCTTGAATCTGAACCATCTCAATGATTTCTTCTTTGGTATATTGAACATTACCGCTTACAATAATATCTTTTATACTCGCAATCTCAAGAAGGGTATATAATAAACCGACCAGTATAATGGTCACGATAATTAAACCGATTAGAAATCGACCGGAATGTCCCTCATGTTTTTCTTTTTTCTTTTTTTTCATGGTAATTACTTTTTCTCTCATCATTATAAATGATCCAATCTACTCGCATTTTGCCTAGCTATGTTTAGGACTAGGCCTAATTCTACAAGTAAGAAAATCAAAGAGGATCCTCCGTAACTAATAAAGGGTAAGGGTATACCTGTTGCCGGAATTGTATTAGTAACAACACCTATGTTAATAAATACTTGTAAACCAATATGAATCATGACTGCTGTCACAATTAGTATCTCAACGACTGCACTTGATGAACGGATAATCTCCAAACAGCGCCATAGAAGTAAGGCAAAAAGCATAATTATTGCAATGGCGCCAAACAGCCCTAACTCTTCACAAATAATTGAGAAAATAATATCATTATGGGCTTCCGGAATGAAGTCGATTTTTTGTATGCTTTTTCCCAGTCCAACACCAAAGAAACCTCCTGATCCTATAGCATATAAGGATTGAATTGTTTGAAAACCTTTCCCTAGGGGATCTGAAAATGGACCGTTTAGCCATATGTCAATTCTGGAACTTCGATAACCTGCTACCTGAAAAAAAACAAATCCGAGTATAAGTATTGGTGGTATTGCAATTAAAAATAGTTTAGGTACATTCTTATACATCACAAACACCATACCACCAATAATGGCTGTGATTACAATTGCTGTACTTAAGTTTTCAATCCCAATTAATAGCACAGGTAAAGCTGTTGCACCAAGTACAAAGCCTAGGGCTTTAAAGTTATTAATATGCTTTTCAAAGCCGGCCATCAGACTACTCATGGCCATAATAAGTACAACCTTTGCTAACTCTGAAGGTTGAATACTTATATCACCAATTATAGTCAACCATCTCTTTGAACCGTTAATGTCCTCTGGCTGAAGTAAAACCAAAATAAGCATAATCAACATAATGATATAGAAGTATCCTGAAAACTTAAGAAATAATCTGTAATTGATTCTTGAAACCATAAACATGACAACTGCACCAATCCCAACCCACATAACTTGACGTAAGAAGAAATGATTATGGTTACCATAATAAGCGTATGCAGAGTAATAGCTTGAGCTGTATATCATAACGATACCAAACACCATAAGAAGAAGTACAACAAATACCAGGGTTATATCTGTCCTTCCTTTTGTAATGAGTGCTGTCGAATTTGATTTTGCTTTCTTTTGTTCCATAGTTAACTCCCTAGTCCAATATGGACAATGATTCCAATAACACTAACAAGGCACATGATAATGGTAAAGATGGTGAACACGTAAACGATTTTCGTTTCTTTCCAGCCCATCAATTCAAAATGATGATGAATCGGCGCCATTTTAAACAATCTTTTTTTTGTTTTTTTATAATAGGCTACTTGAAGCATAACGGATATTACTTCGATTAAGTAAACCATGCCCACAAATAGGATTATTATCGGCAGCTTCATATGTATGGCCGTCGCTGCAATAAGTCCGCCTAAGGCAAGGGAACCTGTATCACCCATAAACAATGCAGCTGGATGGCTATTATAAATCAAAAATCCTAAAAGTGCGCCAATGGCTGTTACAAGTAAAGGTGCTAAATCAGAACCAACCATAAGGTCTATGACAAGAAAAAAACATAAAACTCCAATTGTTACTGAAGTGGCCAGTCCATCTATACCATCTGTCAAATTAACACCGTTCACTGTACCCAGTACAAAAATTAATATAAATGGTATGTAAAACCACCCAAGGTCTAAAAACCCATCTTGTATAAAGGGCACTATTAACGTTGCCACTTCCGACACAGTGCTATACTGATAGACTAAAAATACAACTGTAATTATCAACTGTGCTAATAATTTTTGATAGGCTTTTAAACCTAGGGATCGTTTTTTCACCACTTTAATATAATCATCTATGAAGCCAACCAATCCAAACCCAACGCTGACAAGGAGAACTGGTAGGATGACCGGTGTTTCTATGGCCATAATGCCACCGATCATCAAGATGACAGCCATAAATATCAGCCCACCCATGGTTGGTGTTCCTGTTTTTTTCAGATGACTTTTGGGCCCATCTTCTCTCACAAATTGACCGAATTTTAGTTTTCTTAAATAGGGCAAGCATAAGGGAACCAGTGCTGTTACCAATAAAGTTGCCCCTAGGGTGACTGCAATCAGTTCCATCATTCTACCTCAAACTTTCCAATCAACGCTTCACGAATTTTTTCGAAAGCCATACCTCTTGATGCCTTTAACAATACGATATCATGATCTAGAATATGTTCTTCTATGCTTGCTAAAAATTCTTCGACATTATTATAATAATGGGTTCGTATGACTTCGCCTCCAAAACGTCGAATAACATCATAGGTCCATTTTGTCTCTTCTCCAATTAAAATACATACATCGGGTCTACTCTCAATAACTTTATGGCCGACCTGTTCATGACCCTTTTTTGAATACGATCCCATTTCAAACATGCTGCCAAGAATTGCCACACTTCTCTCTGTTGTCTTTTTTAGAGCACCTAATGTTTTTAGGGCACCTGTCATGGAATCTACGCTGGCATTATAAGCATCATCAATGATTCTTAGTCGGTTATCAATATTGTATTCGTTTAACCGCATCTTAGCCGGTTCATACTTTTGTATCCCTTTGATAATATTTTCTTTCTCTATACCTAAGTATTCACCAATTAAGATGCCACCTACGGCATTTAATAAGATGTGTTCACCAGGGTAGTCTACGCTCAGACTATAAATACCTCGGTCTGATGCCACTGTCATTTTTTGTCTGCCCTCGTCAAGTACCTGGTAGTTCACCACACAACCGTCATTTTCTTCACCATATCCATATGTTTTTATGCGACGACCGTATTGATTTTTGAGTGGTCTTAAATAAGCATCGTCTCCATTTACTACTATTAAGCCTTCTTGTTGTATATGTGGTAACATTTCTGTTTTAGCTTTAAATATTCCTTCTTGAGAGCCAAGAAATTCTATGTGGGATAGGCCAATATTCGTAATCATACCAATCTCAGGCTTTAGGATGCTCGCCAAATAATCGATTTCACCAAAATGATTCATACCAAGTTCTATGATTGCGACTTCCGCATCCGATTCAAGGGAGAGTATCGATAGGGGAAGGCCTATATCATTGTTATAATTGCCATCCGTTTTATGAACTATAAACTTGGTTTCTAAAATACTGGCCAACATTTCTTTGCTGCTGGTTTTTCCTACACTACCTGTTATTCCAATAAAGGGAATGGTAAATTGTTGTCTGTAAAAAGCTGCCAAATCACCAAGTGCCTTTTTTGTATCCTTCACAATAATTGCTGGTACGTCTTTCGGCACTTCCTCACCAGATCTGGAAAAAACACATATGGCGCCTGCCCTATTGGCTTCATTTATGAAATCATGACCATCAAATCGTTCGCCAACAATAGGGATGTACAAATCATTTTTCTGAACTTGTCGACTGTCTATGATGACCCGATTTATATACCCTTGTTTTAGAAATTCTTTGTGAATAAACGCACCTTCAACGGCTTTGGCTATCTGTTCTATGGATATTCTCTTCATATTAAGCCTCCTTAATATGAGACTTAATAATCTCTTTGTCATCCATATGTATTTTTGTTTTTCCAATGATTTGATAATCTTCATGGCCTTTTCCTGCAACAAGAATAATATCATCTTTTTTTGCAACATCTAACCCATGCTTTATGGCCGCTACACGATCTTCTTTACGGACATAAGTTTTATTTAGTGGTTTCACACCTGCTTCTATCTCATCCATAATGGTGTGAGGATCTTCTGTTCTAGGGTTGTCCGATGTTATAACTGTATAATCTGAGTAACTTGCAGCTATACGGCCCATAATCGGTCGCTTAGATCGGTCTCTGTCTCCACCACAACCAAATACGGTGATAACTCTAGCTTTGGCAAATTCTCGAATGGTTTTTAGTACATTTTCAAGACCATCTGGTGCATGAGCGTAGTCCACAATTGCATGGTAACCAGCTTTGCTCTCTATAACTTCAAACCGACCTTCAATGATACTGTCCTTGCTCAGAGTCCGGATAATCTTTTCTATAGCCACACCCTTAAGTAAGGTTGCGCCTATAGCTGCAAGTGCATTATAGACACTAAATCGCCCCGGTGTTTGTATATCAACTTTGTAGGCCTTCTCATGATGGTTCAACAGAAAGTGTGTGCCTTTAATGTCAATATGGATGTCTCCAGCAAACAAGTCAGCTTGATCATTCAGACAGCTATATGTTATTACCCGCTCTGATTTAGCTTTTTCTATAATATAGGATCCAACCGGGTCATCTATGTTAATAACAGCATCTTTCGCCATCATGAATAGTTTTAACTTAGCATCTCTGTAGGCTTCCATCGTCTTGTGATAATCCAAATGGTCCAAAGTGAGATTGGTAAAGACTGCAATATCAAACTCCGCACCCCATACTCTTTTTAGATCAAGAGCATGGGAAGACACTTCCATAACCACATCATTGACGTTGGCTTCCACCATCTTAGCAAAGAGCTGTTGAAGTTCTAACGCATCCGGTGTTGTATGTGATGTCGGTATGATTTCATCATCGATTTTATTCTCTATTGTTCCAATCAAACCCGTCTTCTTATTGCTATGGCGTAAAATTCTTTCTATTAAATTAACTGTAGAGGTTTTCCCATTGGTGCCTGTCACACCAATTAAACCAAACTGACTGGTTGGTCGATTATAAAACCTTGTTGCCAAATGGGCCAAAGTCTCTCTTGCATCATGTACCTTAATAAGCAATGTTTCTTGGTCTTTGATTTCTACTTCTTTGGTAACGATGATTGCAACGGCACCTTGTTCAATGACTTTTTGAATATATTGATGACCATCTGATTCAAAGCCTTCTATACAGATAAATAAGGTCCCTGTTTCAACACACCTAGAATCATGATGAATCGACTTGATATTAACACTTAGTTCTCCTTGTAGGATTTCATATGTATAATTTTCTAATAATCCAGCTAATTTCATAGTTTCCTCCGATATATTTTATGTTAATCCGATCTAATTTTAATCTAATCGATCTTCTTAATCTGTTCTTATTCCTCTGGATCTTCATCTTCTTCATTTTCTTCTTCTAAAGCTTCTATATTCTCTTCATTCGTTTCAACACCATTTTCATCCGGGTTTTCTACTGTTTCAACAATGACTTCCGGAACTTCTGCTTCATATTCCTTTGTCACCCTCAAGTAAGGCAGTACATTTTCCATAATATCTTTAAAAATCCTTGCAGCATAACGACTGTTTACGTCAACACCTACCGGATCGTCAACCACCACAAGTGTAACGATTTCTGGTGATACCACAGGGCTAAAACCGATAAATGAGACAATGTAGTCTTTTGTTTCTCTGTTGCCTTTTTCTGCAGTTCCTGTTTTCCCGCCTATTGAATAGCCCTCAATCTTAGCACCTTGTCCTGTTCCTTCATCCACAACATGTCTAAGGGCAGTACTTGTCTCAAAAGAAACCTCTTCAGAAATAACTTTTCTTTGTAACTTTGGCTTGTTTTCTACAATCAGCTGTCCTTCTTCTGAAACAATACGGCGCATTAATTGTGGCTCATACAAATAGCCACCATTTATTAAGGAAGAAAATCCTGCAATCAATTGAATTGGTGTTACTTGGAAACCTTGTCCGAAGGCACTGGTTTGTATCTCTACCGGATTCAGTTGATCATAGCTATAGACCAAATCTCGGAAACTCTCTTCACCAAACAAATCAATATTGGTCACCGCGCCAAAACCAAACATACGCTGATAATTATAGAAGAACTCTCTTCCTATGGCTTCACCCATATCCATAAAAGCGACGTTACAAGAATTACTCATTGCTTCATAAATGGTTTGATGGCCATGTCCTGTTCGCTTCCAACAATAAATCGGTGCCTGTCCCTGATAAGGCACCTTATAACCGTTGCATAAAAAATCGTGCTCATGAGGATCTAGAATATATTCTTCTAGGGTCATTGCAAAGGTAAATGGCTTAAAAGTTGATCCGGGCTCATATGATTTTGATATGGAGCCATTACGCCACAATGTGTTTAGAAAATCACTTTTTTCTTGTGTGGTCATGACATTTAAGGTCTCTTCATCCAACAAGTGACTCATGTCATACGGGTTATTCAAGTCGAAGTTGGGATAAGAAGCCATGCCTAGAATCTTTCCATTTTGAGGATTCATAATAACCACTCTAACAGATAAAGCTTCTTCTGTCTCATAGAATCTTATAATTGCTTCTTCTATATAAGTCTGAATTGTAAAATCCAGATTCAATTCCACGTTATAACCTGTTGTTGCAACAATATCTTCTTGATTAAATCTATTTTGTCCGTCGACAGAACCAAAACGTCTACCAATTGTTCCTGATAGATATGTGTTATAAGTCTTTTCTATACCCCATAACCCTTCACCATCTGACCTTAAGAAACCAATGACATCTGAAGCCAGTGTGTTATAGGGATAGGTCCTCTGATATTGTTCTTCAAAAGCTACACCTTTGATAAGACCCTCTTTTAGAGCCTCTTCAATAGGGTGAATATCCATATATGTAAGTTTTCTGGCTATAATCTCATAATGACTTCTTTTGCGATCAACAAGAAGCTTAGACAATTGTTCAACCGTCACATCCTCTAGGGTATCTCCAAGTAGCTTTAATGTATAATCAATTACTTCCTGTTTATGTTGAGTGATGACAGCCGGATCAAAAATAACATTATAAATCTTATGGCTTTCAGCTAAAGGAATGCCTTTGTTATCTAGAATCGATCCTCTTTTAGGTATAATCTGATTGTTTGTGTCTGTTAGATTGTTAATCTGTTGGGCCAATACGGATTGCTTGTATTGCTGGTCATCAATGATATTAATATATACAATTCGATAGCCTAGAAAAATAAATAGTAAAATAAAAATAATGAAAAGCAGTATGCTTCTGCTTTTCATTAAATATTGAATTGATCGTTGCTTTTTCATATTACCAACCCCTTGTTATAAATGCCAACATATTGCCAAAAGTCACCTTATCATCTTTAGGTAATTCAATGGAGCTATACTGAACTGTATAACTGGTCGGTGCCGGTTCAAGGTCGATAACATCTATACCTTTGGGATAGACCATACCATATTCATCCATCGCTATACGCTTTATTTCATATAAATTCATTGTTTCATTGATTTCAGCTGTAATATTCGCATTTGTTCTTCTAATTTCATTAAGTTCGTTTTTAAGTGTCATGATTTGTTTAGATGTGTCAACAACTGAAAATTGAGCTTTTAACATAAATACACAAACAATAGACACAGCTATTATAACAGATGCTAAAATAAATGTACACGCCGGATTGATACTGGCAACTTTCTTTTTCCTATATTTTGTTTCAACAGATGCCACTGGGGCTATTTCTTGATAATTTAATGTTTGTTTATAGGCTACGGCATTACTACCTACAACATAAGTTTCCTTATTTCTTTGGTACCTCTTACCCATTGTGGTCACCTCCACTTTTTTTAAATACTCTCAGTTTTGCACTTTTGCTTCTTGAATTTTCTTCCATTTCTATATCTGAAGGAAGGATTGGTTTTTTAGGTGTCGCTTTGCCAGTGGGCTTTTTATCACAAATACAAACAGGAAAGCTGCTTGGACAGGTGCATGGATTTTCATTTTCTCTATAAATCTGTTTTACAATTCGGTCTTCAAGAGAATGAAAAGTTATAATACAAAGCTTGCCTTCAGGATTTAGGGCATCAATCATATCTTGTATGGTATTTTCGAGTACTGCCAGTTCCTCATTGAGCTCTATTCGGATGGCTTGAAATGTCCTTTTCCCAGGGTGACCACTTGTTTTTTGAAATTTCATCGGTATGGACTTTCTTATAATTTCTACCAATTCATAGGTTGTTTCAATTGGCTTAATCGCTCTGGCTTCTAAAATATGCTTGGTTATGTTGTTTGCAAACTTTTCTTCTCCATAGACCCTAAGAATCTTTGTTAATGACTGATAGGAATACTCGTTAACAATCGTTTTCGCTGTTTTTTTCTGTCTTTGATCCATACGCATATCAAGGGGTGCATCTTGCATATAAGAAAATCCTCGGTCAGCCGTATCCAATTGGAATGAAGATACGCCCAAATCAAGAAGAATACCGTCTACTGCCTCTATGCCTAGTTCTTTTATAATTGTGTTAAAGTTATTGTAATTACTTCGAACAATATTAACTTGATTGGCTACATGTTTTAATCGGTCTTGACTATGAGCTATGGCTGCTTCATCCTGGTCAATGCCAATGAGCCTGCCCTGTTCATTTAGCTTACTACAGATGACACTGGCATGTCCTGCACCACCTAGAGTACCATCTACATAGATGCCATCCGGTTTAATTTCTAAGGCTTCAATACATTCGTCTAACAATACGGATTTATGTTTAAATGCCATGTGATGCCACCCTCTCTCACTTACAATACTCTTTTTCTATAGGTTTAGACCCTCTAATGAATCTGCCAAATCACTAACATCATCTAATTCTTCATCTTTATATTTATCCCATATCTCTTTTGCCCATAATTCAATTCTAGATCCGACACCGATTACCACTACATCTTTATCTAATTCACCAAATGTTCTTAGTGAAGGGCTTACCATCGCTCTTCCTTGTCCGTCTAGAACACAAGCCATCGCAGAACCTGTGAAAAATCTATGTATTTTTCGAAAATCTTTGCTTTTTAATTGATTTTCTCCTAATTTGCCTTGAAATGCATGCCATTGATCTTCTGAGAATACAAATAAACACTTGTCGAAACCTTTCGTCAAATAGAAAGTCTCGCCAAGTTCATCTCTGAAATTCTTAGGTATTCGTACACGACCTTTTTCATCAATTGAATGGTTGTATTCACCAATGAACATCACTCCACCTACTTACCTGTTACAATTTTATTAGCCACTTATAGCCACTTTCATCCACAAATAACCACTTAATGTAATAATATAGTAATTTAATCAAAATTACAAGCCTTTCATTTAAAAAAAATGACGAATTCTTTTCAGAATTTGTCATTTTATATAAAACATTTGTATTTTTTTGTGTATATTGCACATATCATCTTTTGTTAATAGTTATTCTCCAATAATTCTATCACATAAAAGTCCAAAACTCTCCATTTTTATTAGGAAGAAGCCACAAGTTATGCTTACCAACATACTATAAGTTGGGGTAAGATGACATACTTTTTCAAGCAAACCACTACATCTTGTATTAAGCCGTTTTACGCAGCTTAATATGGCTGTAGATCATAATACCTAGTGATCCAACTACGAGTAGTATTGCAAGCGCTTGAGAAGCCGGTATGCCTGTATTGCCTATGATCAATTGATCGGTTCTAAGCCCTTCAATCCATGCTCTTCCTAAGCCATAACCGAAAAGGTATAACAAAGCAATCTCACCTTTAAATTTACGATGTTTAAAGTATAGCAATATAAGGATAAGTAAGACTAGATTCCATATAGACTCATATAAAAATGTGGGATGAACTTGAATATATTCTACACCGTTTATTGTAAGAATTTTGTCTATGAATGTATCTGGTATATATTTTGTCTTAGCGACTTTCATAGTCATGGCAAAAACATTATCAGTATGGCTCCCAAACGCCTCCATATTCATAAAATTACCAAACCGGCCTATGATTTGTCCAAAAATCAGTCCCGGCGCAGCTGTGTCGCACATCACTCTAAAATCCAACTTCTTAATTCTTGTAAAGACATATAGTGTCAATATGCCGGCTATAATCCCACCATAGATGGCCAATCCGCCTTCTCTTATATTTAAGATACTGATAAGGTCATTCTTATAGGCATCCCATTCGAAGGCCACATAATACAATCTAGCGCCTACAATTGCTGCAATTAAAGCATACATAAAAAAATCAACATAATCATCTGACTTTTGCCCGGTTTTCTTAGCTATTGACATTGGTATCAATAAACCGCCAATGAAACCCACACATATTAACAGCGCATACCAATATATGGCTATACCAAAAACTTTAAAAGCTACAGGCTCGATATGCATAAATTCTAATCCTAACTTTTCAAATATTATATCCGGTTGATTCATAAGGATCTCCTTTTTCTTTGACTATTATTTTCTTTTTCATAAAGGGTAAAAACTATGTCGTTTTAATAGCTTAATCATCACTATATAGGAATTTTTCTCAGAATGCAAGAGCAATAAATGGGTTAGGCGTAGACAAAACATCTTTTTATGATATAATTGACCAAGGATATGGGCGAATCATTTAGCTTCTTAAAATCCGTTAATTTTTTGTTGCAAAGGAAGGAATACCCTCATGAAATTAGGAATCGTTGGGTTGCCCAATGTAGGAAAAAGTACATTGTTCAACTCTTTAACTCAAGCAGGTGCTGAATCTGCCAACTACCCTTTTTGTACTATTGACCCCAATGTGGGCATCGTTACTGTGCCTGATCCTAGGCTAAAGGTACTCTCAGACTTATATAGTTCAAAAAAAATTGTTCCTGCTGTAATAGAGTTCGTTGATATTGCAGGCCTTGTTAAAGGCGCAAGTAAAGGTGAAGGTCTTGGAAACAAGTTTTTATCCAACATTCGTGAAGTAGATGCAATTGTCCATGTGGTACGTTGTTTTGAAGACACCAATGTTGTGCATGTCGATGGTGAGGTTAATCCTGTCAGAGACATTGAAACCGTTAATCTAGAATTGATTTTTTCTGATATGGAAATGGTGGATCGACGCATTGCCAAGTCCTCCAAACTCGCCAAAATGGACAAGATGGTTGCCAAGGAATTAGAAGTCTTAAACACAATCAAAGAAAAACTTGAAGAAGGTGTCTCTGTTAGAGCCATCGAGTTTGATCATGATGATGCTCTTGCTTTTGTTGCCAGTCTAAATTTGCTTACGAATAAGCCGGTAATCTATGCTGCCAACGTGAGTGAAGATGACTTATTGGATGATGGCGTTAGTAACCATTATGTGCAAACTGTAAAAGATTGGGCTATCGAAGAAGGTTCAAGCATCTTCGTTTTGTGTGCAAGAATAGAAGAAGAAATTGCCGAACTGGATGAAGCTGAGAAGAAAGAATTCTTAGATGACTTAGGTGTTCATGAATCCGGTCTTGACAAGTTAGTGGCTGCAAGCTATGAACTTCTTGGCTTAATAAGCTATCTCACTGCCGGTGAACAAGAAACTCGTGCTTGGACCATCACCCGTGGTACAAAAGCACCCGGTGCAGCCGGAAAGATTCATACTGATTTTGAGAGAGGGTTTATCAAAGCAGAGATCATCGCTTATGAAGCCCTTGTTGAAACCGGTAGTTTGGTGGCTGCAAGGGAAAAAGGACTTGTAAGAATTGAAGGCAAAGAATATGTTGTTAAAGACGGCGATGTTATTCTTTTTAGGTTTAATGTATGATTAAAGCATCAAAACTATATAGTTGAAGTAGGTCCCATGAAAACCCCGGAAGCAGTGTGTATGATTACGGTCTCCGATTGGTGCATCCATGCACCAAAAGTCGACGGTCAGCATCCATGCTGACTTGCTCCACCATGCACACTGCTTCCAGGAACTTCATGGTCGATGTTGGCTTATAATGATGTAATTGGTAACTTTAGCTTATAGATGGAGTCTATCATTCTATGGAGTCAGCTAAATCTTGGAGCGAAAAGATTAGAGACTTTTTAATAGATGGTTAAAGGGTCAAAACTAAGTTTCACTAAATTTACATACAATATATAGATTACGTTGATGCATTCATAACTATATATTGTATGCAAAAGTTCAACTATATAGTTTTGACACCTTAACCATAGATATAATAAAATAAAAGCACCTTATGATTAGACTGGATTGTCTTATTATAAGGTGCTTTTGATTATAAGATTATGTTGCTGTTTTGCTTGTCGATTAACCTATAATACTTCTTTTATTTTTTCTTCTTTGACTTTGTCTTCTTTTTTGCGATCTTTGGCTGCGAATTTGTCCATGATGTCAGGGACCATGTCGATGATCTTGGTTAAGCTGTCTTGATTCTTAACGTTGACGAGTTTGGTATGACCACCTTGAATGACTAAAACAGCACTTGGGCTTATTTTAGCACCAAGTCCACCACCGCCGCCACCTTGTGGGCCATCTGCTTTTTTGGCTTCTGATGCACCGGCGCCGACACCAAAAGATACATCTACCAAGGGTAATATAATTGTATCCCCAATGTTAATCGGTTCCCCGACAACAGTCTTACTGGATATAAAATTCTCCATACCACTGAACAATGATTCTACTGTGTTTCTAAAATTTGATTCCATAAAATTACCTCCTCTTTTCTCTTATCTAACCGCTTTTATGATGCTTCTCACTCTCTTATCAATAATGACACGAAGGCCATAATACACAATGACGCCAATTATAATCTTTCCTCTGATTTTTATATCACCTTCAAACATAACCTCTTCAAAATTAGGAATGATGACGACCGTCTTACCATAACAAGGATAGAACATGGATACACCGCCTAGTACAAGTCCTGTTGTAGCAGGATCATCGAAGCCAAATATAATATCCGCTTCTATATGTCTGGGTAATATTGATTTGATTATCTTATATACTTTACCTAATACAAACTTCAGTACACCTTTGTGCTTTTCGCTTCTTAATAATTCTATACCTGATTGGATTTGCTCCCAAAGGGATGGTTCGGATTTTCCATCTTTTGCTTTTTTTTCCTTTTTTATTTTCTTAGCTTTTTTAGATTTGAGGCTCTTTTCATCTTTGATAGGTTCTTTATTTGCAGATGCTGGTCCCTTACTTCTGTTATTCTTGGCATCTATCATAGTTTCTTTTGATTCTTGGGGTGCTTCTGCAACAACTTCTTTATCTTCTACAGAATTTTCTTCTATTAACTTATTTTCTTTTTCATCCGGACAGGATTTCTTAGTATCCTTTATGAGGTTTTTCTTAATTGCTTTCTTATTCTTAGGCGGCACAGTCGAGTCATATATTTTAAACCATAAAATCTTCACTTCATAACGAATGCCGTCACCATCATATCTAAACCTAACACGTATCAATCCAAAAAGATAGTCTACTTTACCGTATGCCAAAATGGCATCATACTTACTTCCATAAGCCTGATATCGAATAGGCACCCATAGGATGATGTTAGCCAGTATTAGCAACAGCAGCACCAAACCAAGAAGTGCTAATAATATGCTTTTCAAAATGATGAAAACAATCCCCAACATACCATCACCAACTTTTATTCTTTATTCTGCTCTACCGACATCGCATAGGCCTTAAATCTTTTCCCTATGACTGTAATACCTAAGACCGTTATAATCATACTTAATACAAAGAAAGCCAAACTCATCATGACGACAGTATAGAAGTATATCTCCGGTACCATATTTATCATTATATCAGTTTTTGGATCTAACAACCATAAATCGTTCGAAAAAAACAGTTCATGAAATATGGCAAAGTACTTGTTAAAATCAGTTGCAAACAAGATCCCAATGCCAACCATCATGGTCAACAAAAAGGGTATAACATATTTAACACGTGATAGCGTCTCATATAACATGATTTTTGATTTCTTCCAGCCATAACCTATAATAATTACGATTAAAAATAATGAGAGCCATTGCATGTTTCTTGCCCATATATAGAGGTTTTTTACATCTATCATATGAGCTTTTTCCCGTTCTCCAAAGATTTCTTGGTTTATACCGTCTATCTTGGATTCAATGACCATATGGTCTTCTTTATCCTTGATATAATCTAAGAGCTTATCGGTTACTGTCATTAAATCAGGTAGGGTCATTTTGGTTGTTTCCGTAATCTGATGGGTTTCATAATGCCATCTAAATAAGATCTCATTAAAAATAACCACTTGTAAAGAACCGATGAACAAAATCACGACCATTGCAACAGATATAATTAAGGCTAGCAGTAGATATTTTAGTTTGGCCATGATATATGAAGCTCCTTTTCCATTACTTTATTATCGATAATCTGGTAGCGCTTATACAAATGTGTTATTAGCTTCTCTATTAACTCAAAAGCATGTTCGCGGTTTTTACCTATGCCGGCTATAACAAACGCTTTGTTTCGCTCATTGAGCCTACTTATTTCCCGATTACTAACCATTTCTAACATGTTTTCATCCTGCTTAAGGCGTATGATAAATACATACTTGTGGCCAGTTTTTTTTGTATCCAGTTTTCGTAATATTTTAAGTCTTTTTTTTATGCTTAATGTTTTATCTTCAAGGATATCATTGATATATATCACTTAGCCACCTCTTCACACCCATATTATTATTAGTATATCAAATAACCGACTTAATACAACCTTGATTAAAGGGTCAAAACTAAGTTTCACTAAATTCGCCTACCATATGTAGATTACGTTGATACATTCATAACTACATATGGTAGGTGAAAGTTCAACTATATAGTTTTGACGCCTTAACCAA
>NZ_JCBCDA010000048.1:0-42787 GCF_059865615.1 Petrocella sp.
ACTATAGATGATTATACCACAATAATCTTATTCGTCAACCTCATTTACAAAAAAAATGGGTTTTGTCTACTTTATTTGGAACCGATAAAATAACCCGTCAAATATGGGCTCATATTCCATATAATACTTCATATGATCCATCATGGTTGTATTGGCATACTGGATCCTATTTTGATCTGTTCCGGCCAAAACCAAGTCCTTGGGAACATTATAAGTCGGTACAATCGTAATTGCCTTTTTAGACCAGTGGGTATAGGTAGGCGTATAGGCAACTTCAATAATTTCCGGTTGTTGGTCGTCCACTTGTTCAACCGTGACTTCAAAGATTAACCCAATATCCTTATGAGGGCCCTTACTATCCACATTCCGTTGTGAAGAAATAAAGTTGCCCAACGAATAAATCACAACCCCAACTCTTGTTCTGCCATCTTCATCAACCGTCTCCTTCAAGGCAACTGGTTGCAACACATGGGGGTGACCACCTAATATAATGTCCGCACCGGCTTTAAAAAGTCGATTCACAATAGGCTTTTGATAATTCTCATCCGGTAAGGCTTTATATTCATTGCCATAATGAATCATCACCACAACAAGTCCATCGGTGGATTTTTTTGCAAAAGTAACTTTCTCAAGCATTTCGCTAATATAGCTTTCATCGTACATATTCAGATGATTCACCATATAATCTTCATCTTCTTTAAGTGTAAAGCCATTCATGCCATAGGTATAGCTGATTATGGCAAATTCAATACCATCTATATCAACTGTCTTAATGGTACCTGCCTCTTCCTGAGAAGTGTAAGTGCCTATATGCTCTAGCTGATTTTGCTCTAATACTTCTAGCGTTCTAAGTAACCCTTTTGTACTTGTATCAAGAGCGTGGTTATTTGCCGTTGACACCAAATCAAAGCCGGCGTCTTTTATATTTTGTGCTAAAACATCCGGGCTATTAAAGGTTGGATAACCGCTATAACCTCGAAACACAGTTTTTTCATTGTTGACTCTTTGAGTACCTATACCACCAAAAGTTGTCTCAAGGTTACCTACTGCATAATCTCCTCCTTGAATAATCGGTGCAACATATCGAAATGAATCTGAAAAATCAAAATCAACACCATTATACCCGCGTCTCAACTGATAAACATGCATCATAATATCTCCAACCGATAAAAGTGTTACACGTTTGCTTTCACTGATTGTTTCTTCTAGAACTGCTTCTTGTTGTATTGCTTCTTGATCAGTACTTACAGGAAATACTTCAGAATCGGTATTTGCCTGATTAAACGGTTCTTTTAGCTCCACCACTTTACGATTACCCATAATACAACTCGAAAAAATAACAAGTACCATAAGCCATAAAGTCAAGATTCTAATACGTCTCATGTCATCTCCTTAAAATGTATTCTTTAACCCTACTTATATTTTTTATGAAAAAACATCTTTTGTCAAGCATTTGAACTATTTATTATGTAGCAAACCTTTTTGTATATGTTTGCCAAGTTGTATAACCACAAGAGGTACTAATGATAAAATTCCAATACTTGTTATCTGAGTCGGTGTCAAAGGACTGATTTCAAAGATGCTCTGCAATGGTTGGAGTAATAGCACGGATCCCAGTAACAACACACCTACTATAAGAGCCAAATAGGTAAAAGGATTCATAAAAAGGGTTTTAAACGTCAAAGGTTCATCCATACGACAAGTAATACCATGGACCAACCTAGACAAACTAAGTGTAGCAAAAGCCATGGTCATCGCTATGCCATGTCCGCCTTGATCAAGTCCTAAGTAGTAAGCCGCCATGGTTACTATTGCAATCACAATACCTTCCAAAATTACTTCTATAGCAAAAGCTTTGTCCAAAATTGGTTTACGTGCATCCCTTGGTTTTCGTTTCATTAACTGTCCGTGAGCCGGTTCAACGCCGATGGCGATTGCCGGCAAACTGTCTGTCAAAAGATTGATAAACAACAGATGTACAGGAGCAAAAGGCGCTTGCAAGCCAACAACTGAAGCGTACAAGACGGCAAGGATACCGGCTGTATTACCGGACAACAAAAACTTAACTGCGTTTTTAATATTATCATAAATGCTTCGACCATTATTTATGGCCTTAACTATTGTAGAAAAATTGTCATCGGTCAGCACCATACTAGCTGCATCCTTAGCCACTTCCGTCCCAGTGATGCCCATAGCAATGCCAATATCGGCCTGTTTAAGTGCCGGTGCGTCATTAACACCATCTCCAGTCATGGCAACAATATGTCCAAGGGATTGCCAAGCACTCACAATACGGATTTTATGTTCCGGGGATACTCTGGCATAAACAGACACTTTTGGAACCAAGGCAATTAACTGCCCTTCAGTTAACCCTTCGATTTTTGCCCCTTCAATGGCTACATCGTTACCTCTTAAGATTCCAATTTGTCTCGCAATCGCTGAAGCTGTAATCTTATGATCACCTGTAATCATAATCGGTTTGATACCTGCTTTAAGACAGTCTTCTACAGCTGCTGCTGACTCTTCTCTTGGTGGGTCCATCATGGCCACAAGGCCAAATAAAATCATCTCATCTTCATGTTCCAAGGTCAAGGTCAACTCATCCACTTTACGCCAAGCAAAAGCCAAAACCCTAAGCCCTTGATTGGACAGACTATGGTTGATTTTTTCATAGGCCCTAATATCTGCTTCCTCAATAGGTCGAACACCTTCTTTGCTTTCAATAAACTTGGACCTCTTGAGTAAAATATCTATGGCACCTTTTGTAAAGACAATGGCTTCACCCTCAATATATTGTAAAGTTGTCATCAATTTTCTATCACTATCAAAAGGCAATTCGGACAATCTGGGTGTGGATTCCCTTACCACTAGCTCATCCAAATGTAGGTTTTCCCCCAGATCAACCAGAGCGATTTCTGTTGGATCTCCAATCCTCTTATCCTCTGTTGTAACGGCATCACTGCATAATAATCCGGCCATAACCAACTTGTAATGTAATTTGTTCTCTTTATTTATGTCAGCCACATCTACCAATTCATCGTCTGTGTATATTTGTTGAACTTTCATTTTATTCTGAGTTAATGTACCTGTTTTATCCGAACATATAATTGAAACACTCCCAAGACTTTCCACAGAATGCAGCTTTCTAATAATGGCATTCTGATCTGCAAGTTTTCTGGTTCCTAGAGCCAATACGATGGTCACTATGGAGCTTAGAGCTTCCGGAATGGCTGCAACCGCTAAAGAAATGGCAAACAACATGGCCTCCATAGCCCCAGTCCCACGGTACATACTCATACCAAACACCAATGCAGAAATCAGAATAATAAATAAGGCCAGTTTCTTGCCAAACTGATCCAGATTACGTTGTAAGGGCGTAGACTTTTCCTTAGCACTCTTTAATAGTGTTGCAATGCGTCCGATTTCAGACTGGTGGCCTACAGCGGTAACAACAGCCTTACCCCGTCCATAAGTCACATAACTACTGGAAAACAGCATGTTAATCTGATCACCTATAGCAACATGATCTTTACCAATAGGTTCTACCATCTTATCCACACTAAAAGACTCACCGGTGAGTGCACTTTCATTCAACTGCAAGCTTGAGCTTTCAATAAGGCGACCATCAGCTGCAATAAAATCTCCGGCATCAACAATCAGAATGTCCCCAACAACCACCTCGGCAGATGGGATTTCCATGATTTGTCCTTCGCGCATAACCTTAGCACTTGGAGATGACAATGCCTTAAGACTTTTAAGAGATTGTTCTGCTTTAACATGCTGTACTGTTCCAAGGATAGCATTGAGTATCAGCACCGCTATGATAACCAAGGTGCTCTCAAGCTTGCCCATAACAGCCGATACAAGCGCTGCAACCAATAAAATCCATACCAAGAAATCCTTAAACTGGGATAAAAAGACCACAAATGGATGAACCGACTTAGCCTCTTCCAGCTTATTTTCACCATGTTTTTTAATACTTTTGCCTACTTGTTCCTTTGTTAGACCTATATTCTGTACTTTAAAATATGCTTTCGTTTCTTCCGGTGACATCTGATAAAAAGTTTTCATAAACGATTCTCCTTAGATTGGCATACCGAAAATCCAGAAAAGTCCATAGAAAAAGACTCAAAAAAACCTTTCGGTCTTCATTGAGTCTCACAAAATACAAGTTGTATCTTTATCACCGAGCTTTCGCTGTATTGACGATGATAAATCCCATATAGGCAGTTACTCCCTCATAGATGAATTAAAAGAATAATAACAAATCAAATCGTATTTGTCAAGTTGATAACGAAGGGTTTTCATGGGACCCATCTTTATCTTTATCTTTATCTTTATCTCTAACTACCAACACCGACCATGAAGTTCCTGGAACTGGATATATGACTTAAGCAAGACAGCAGGAGCTGTCCGCCGACTTTTGGTGCAGGACGCACCAACTGGAGGCCGTAGTCATATATCCAGTGGAAGGGTTTTCATGGGACCCCCCACCTTAACTTATTTCATCTGCGAAAGCAGTATTTCTTCTGCTTTTAACAAAGCATCTTCTATCTTACTTGGATCTTTACCACCTGCTTGTGCCATATTAGGACGTCCACCACCGCCACCACCTACAACCGCTGCAGCACCTTTAATCATATTACCGGCATGGGCACCATACTTAATAGCGCCTTCTGATGCCATAACCAACAAACTTACTTTACCGTCATTGGCTGTTGCAAGAACCACAACCCCATTGTCTAACTTATTTATGAAGTTGTCGCCCATGTCTCTTAGACGATTCACATCCACACCATCAACCTGAGCACCTAAAAATTGTATTTCTCCAATTTGTTGCTTTGTATTAATAAGATCATCTACTGCACCACTGGCCAACTTGGATTTTAACTGATCCAAAGCCTGTTGTAATTGCTTATTCTCATCTAGGAGATTTTCAACTTTATTTAACACATTCGCAGGATCTACTTTGATTTTTTCAGCTATTGCTTTTACTGTCGCTTCCTTATCTTTGTAGTAACGAATAGCATTTTCTCCGGTTAGAGCTTCTATCCTCCTGACACCTGCCGCCACACCATTTTCAGAAATGATTTTGAAGGTGCCGATTTCTATAGTGTTATGCAGATGGGTACCGCCACATAATTCAACGGTGTAATCCCCCATAGATACAACCCTCACCACATCGCCGTACTTTTCTCCAAAAAGTGCCATGGCACCTTTTTTCTTTGCTTCCTCTATGGGCAGTTCTTCTATGCTTACTTTTAATTCTTTAATCACCATCTCATTGACTTCATCTTCAACCGCTTTGATTTCTTCTGCTGTCATCCCTGTGAAATGGGTAAAGTCAAATCTTAAGCGTTCACTATTAACCGCTGAACCAGCTTGTTCAATATGATCACCAAGAACATGCTTTAAAGCCTTTTGTAATAAATGTGTTGCACTATGGTTCTTCATAGTCGCATGTCTATGTGGGGTATCAACCTTAAGTAAAACTGCATCGCCTACTGTCACTTCACCTTCAACCACATAACCGATATGGGCAATTTTCTCACCCATGAGTTTTTTGACATCCTTAATCGTGACAACACCTTTTTCAAAAAGTATAGTGCCTCGATCCGCTTGTTGACCACCACTGGTTGGATAGAAAGGTGTCTCGTCTACAAATATAGATACCTCTTCTCCCTTGACTGCTTTTTGAACCACTTGATCTGTAGTCAGTGCTCTAACAGTCGACTTATATTCAAGATGCTCATAACCGATAAAAGTAGAACTAAGCTCAACTGGTAATTGATCATACACAGTTTCTTTCGCACCCATATAGTTGGATTCTTCACGCGCCGATCTTGCTCTTTGTCGTTGCTCATCCATAGCCGCTTGGAACTTTGTTTCATCTACATTTAGACCGACTTCACTTAAGATCTCTAGGGTTAAATCTAATGGAAAACCGTAAGTGTCATATAAAGTAAAGGCTTTTTCCGCATCCAGTTCTGTAAGTCCGACTTCTTTAACTTCCTCGATATAACCGTTTAAGATGCTAAGACCGTGATCTATGGTTTCTGCAAAACGTTCTTCTTCTATGGATATCACCTTGTAAATATAAGCTTCTTTGTCCGATAATTCCGGATAAGCTTCTTTGGAGGTTTCAATAACAACTTCAACCAGTTTTGCCAAAAAAGCACCTTCAATACCAAGTAACTTACCATGTCGCGCCGCTCTTCTAAGGAGTCTTCTAAGCACGTAACCTCGACCTTCATTAGAAGGCAATATACCATCAGAAGTCATAAAGGTTACTGAACGAATATGGTCCGTAATCAAACGAATGGATATATCTATTTTAGGGTCTTTTTTGTAAGTGACTTTGGCAATCTTACAGACTTCATCACGTAAGGCACGGATGGTATCTACATCAAAAATGGATTCTACCCCTTGCATCATAACCGCTAAACGCTCAAGCCCCATACCTGTATCAATGTTTGGGAAATCAAGGGGTATATATTCACCTTCAGGTGTTGCCTCAAACTGAGTAAAGACCAGATTCCAGATCTCTACATAGCGATCACATTCACAACCGACGGCACAATTGGGATCGTCACAAGCATACTGGTCGCCACGGTCAATATAGATCTCAGAACAGGGTCCGCAAGGACCGGCGCCATGCTCCCAGAAATTATCCTTCTTTCCCATACGCACAATATGATCCATAGGCACTTTTTCTTGTTCATGCCATATTTTTTCTGCTTCATCATCTTCTTCATAGACAGAAACATATAAATATTCCTTTGGTACTTCAAGTACTTGTGTAAAAAATTCCCACGCCCAAGCTATGGCTTCTTCTTTAAAATAATCCCCAAAAGAGAAGTTGCCTAACATCTCAAAAAAAGTACCGTGTCTGGCAGTCTTGCCTACATTCTCGATATCACCTGTACGTATACATTTTTGACATGTGGTCATTCTTTTACTTGGCGGTGTTTCTTGACCCGTAAAATATGGCTTTAAAGGCGCCATACCTGAATTAATCAATAGTAAGCTTTTATCGTTATGCGGCACCAAGGAAAAACTGTTCGCCCTTAAATGTTCCTTACTCTCAAAGAAGTCCAAATACATTTTTCTAAGTTCATTCAATCCGTAACTTTTCACAATAGCTCCTCCTAATTATATTGATGCCTTTAAACCCATTCTACAAATATTCAACATCCCAATCACTCGTTAAAATTATAATGATATAAGCCATCTTTGTCAAGATACGCTATGCTGTAATCGTCTTTTTAGGATGCCATAACTTTGTATCAATATTGTCGGTACAGATGCACTAAATAAGATCACCCACCATTTATACGCATCCAGTGGTTTTGTATACATAACATCATTAAAGAATGGCAGGTATATGACAAGTAACATCAGTGAGGTAGAAATTGCCAATGCGCCAATAAGAAATGGATTCTTAAGAATGCTTTTATCTAATCCAAAAGTATGTTGTCTTCTCACATTCAGTACATGGAAGAGCTGTCCAAAAGCCATGGTAGCAAATGCAATGGTTCTAGCTGTATCTATATCGTAACCTCGAGATAACCCATAGGCAAAAGCAACTAGTGAACCCACACCGATTAAGATACCACTCATAGAAATCTTTGCTAAAAATGCTTTATTAACAATTGCTTGCTTAGGGTCTCTTGGCATGCGCTTCATAATGTTCCCTTCACCGGTTTCCCAAGCAAAAGACATTGCCGGCAATACGTCTACAACCAAGTTCAGCCATAGGATTTGTAACGCAAGAATCGGAATCGGGAGCTTAAATAGAATACTTAAAAATATGGCTAAGATCTCCACAACGTTACAAGAGAATAGAAAATAAATGAATTTCTCCATATTATCAAAGATGACACGTCCTTCTTTAACCGCATCAACAATTGTAGAAAAACGGTCATCGGTCAAAATCATATCCGAAGCTTCTTTTGCCACTTCTGTACCTCTTATGCCCATGGCAATACCAATGTCTGCACCATTAAGGGCCGGTGCATCATTAACCCCGTCTCCAGTCATGGCTGTGACTTCATCGTCAATATTCAAAGCACGTACGATTTGCAATTTGTTTTCTGGTGAAACTCTTGCAAACACAGAAGTGGTCTTAATTTCTTCGGCCAATGCTTCATCTGACATAAGATCCATTTCTTTACCTGTTACGACTTGGTCTATATTATTCATACCGATTTTCAGTGCAATAATACTGGCTGTACCGGGATGATCACCTGTAATCATGATTACACGAATACCGGCTTCTTGAGCCACCCTAATGGCTTCTTTAACATCTTCTCTTGGCGGATCTATGATCCCGACAAAACCAAGAATCTCTAAGCCTTGCTCTAGAGCCTTACTCATAGACGCTTCATCTGTAGCGTCCTGATAGTTTCTAATCTGTGCTATGGCCAGAACCCGCATGCCTTCATGGGTCATGTCATCGTTTATCTTGTTCCATTGATCAAGATCGCTTTGTTCTGCTTTAGCCATCTTCATAAGGACATCCGGTGCACCTTTTATAAAAAGACGTTTTTCATCATCTTTCATATCATAAGCTGTAACCATATACTTATCCGTGGAATTAAAGGGAACTTCTCCTACACGCGTATAGCCATTATTCTCAAGTGCATCTTTTGTTAACGAAGCCTTTTCTCCAAGAACAACAAGACCACCTTCTGTTGGATCACCAATTATTTTATAATCCTGTTCTTCTTTTACAAGTGTTGCGTTGCTACATAAGACGCCAGCAATAATAAGTTCTTCTAGGTCTTCATCATAGTCCACAATCGCACCCTCTGGATCATACCCATCACCTTCCACTTCAAAGGTACGGTCTAAGGATGTATGATATATATATTTGACTGTCATTTGATTCTCTGTTAACGTACCTGTCTTATCTGTACATATTACTGTAGTGGAACCTAAGGTCTCTACAGCCGGTAAGCTCTTTACCAAAGCATTGTGAGAGGCCATAGTTTTCATACCAATGGCCAAAGTTATAGTAGAAACAGCAGGCAAGGCTTCCGGAACGGAAGCAATAGCCAAAATGATACCTATTTTTATCATAGCGTATAGATCTTCACCATAAGAGATACCAAGAGCTGTCACCGCTAGTGCCACAAAGGCTGAGAAAAAAATTAATGTTTTGCCTAAACGGTTTAACTGGGCTTCAAGGGGTGTCACAGTTTTTTTATCCGTACGAATCATGTCACTGATTTTTCCAATCTCCGTATCCATACCTATAGCCGTTACTACGGCATAGGTATTCCCTCTGGTTGCTGCAGTACCGGTAAATACCATGTTTTTTCTGTCACCAATAGACGTTTCTTCTTCACCGACAAAATCGGAAGTCTTATCCATCGATTCGGATTCTCCCGTTAATGCGGATTCAATAGTTGCAAAATTTTTCTCTTCGATAATACGGCTATCCGCTGTAATGAGATCGCCTTCTTCTATATATAAGACATCTCCAAGCACCAAGTGTTGAGACTCTATTTCCGTAATCTTACCGTTGCGTCTCACTTTTGCCACGGTTCTTGTCATCTTTTGTAAGGATTCAACTGATTTCTGAGCTTTGTATTCTGATATGAATCCGGACAAAACCGCAATCAAAATGGCAACAATAACCGCTGAACCTTCAACAGGTTCATCCATAGCAAAGGATACTCCTGAAGCCAATATTAATAGATACACAATGATATTATTGGCGTTGTGCATAAATATCTTTAAGGCCGATACCTTTTCTCTGGCTTCCAGAACATTTTCTCCATATTCTGCTCGTCTTTTTGATACTTCATCCTCACTTAGGCCTGAATCTATCTTGACCTCTAATTCTTTTAGTATGTCATCTTTCGTTAGTGTATACGGTTTTTCAATCTTCATACTCATTGGTGTTACCTCCCTCAACCAAATTAAGTGGCTACGCCTAGCTATGCTTGCAAACTCTATACAGTAGCTAAGTTCTATCCTTTGTTTGGTTCTCTATCTTTACTAGCTTTTGATTGACCATATTCTGCAATGCACACATGACCCCATACTTACCATGATACCATGTGAGACCACCTTGAAAATAAGCTGTGTAAGGTGGTTTTATAGGTGCATCTGCACTCAACTCAATACTGGAACCTTGTATAAACGATCCAGCTGCCATGATAACCGGAGCATCATACCCCGGCATAGCCCAAGGAATCGGCACCACATGGCTGTCAACCGGTGCTGCCATCTGTATCCCTTGACAAAAGGCGATGACTGCCTCAGGGCTTTTCATGGAGATTGCTTGAATTATATCATAACGCTCCGTCTGACTGGACGGAATGACTTCATAGCCCAGACTTTCAAATACCGCTGCAGCAAACAAAGCACTTTTATGCGCGGCAGCAACAACAGTCGGAGCTAAAAATAAACCTTGAAAAAGACTCTGATTAATCCCTAAAGTTGCACCCACTTCTTTACCAAGACCGGGTGCGGTCAAGCGGTAAGAAGCCATATCCACACAGGCTTTGCTACCTACGATATAACCACCTGTTGGTGCCAAACCTCCACCTGGGTTTTTAATCAATGAACCTACCACCATATCTGCCCCGTAATGCGTAGGCTCAGTTACAGTTACAAACTCACCGTAGCAATTGTCCACCATACATATAATATCCGGCTTAATTTTTTTGACAAATCCTATGATTTCTCCAATGCTTTCAGGAGATAGTGTCGGCCGAAGGTCATAGCCTTTTGATCTTTGTATGGCAACCAGCTTTGTTTTGTCGTGTATGGCGCCTTTGATACCGGGGTAGTCTATGTTCTTATTCTCCAGAAAATCCACTTGTTTGTATGTAATACCATATTCAGAAAGTGAGCCCGGTGTCTCTCTTATGCCTATGACCTCTTCTAATGTGTCATAGGGTTTGCCTATGGGTGATAATATTTCATCGCCTGGTCTTAAGTGACTTGCCAAAGCAATATGAAGCGCATGGGTACCTGAAATTATTTGTGGACGAACTAAAGCAGCTTCCGCATTAAATACGGAAGCATACACATTTTCTAAGGTATCTCTACCTAGATCATTATAGCCATAGCCAGTGGTTGCTGCAAAATGCGAATCACTGACCCTATTGTCTTGCATCGCCTTTAAGACTTTCAGTTGATTGACCTCCGCTATTTGATCTATCTGATTAAACCGATCAAATAGGGCATCTTCAATCTTTTTTACATGCGAAATCACATCATCACAGATACCAAGATGTTTATAGATCTTGTCTGTCATATGGATTTCCTCTCTAACGTTCTTCAGTCATTAATTGTACTTCTTTAGCAGGTATTATGGTTGAAACGGCATGCTTGTAAATCATTTGTTGTTTTGTTTCCGCTTCAAGGATGATGATAAAGTTGTCAAAACCTCTAACGATGCCTTTTAGTTGAAAACCATTGGTCAAATATATCACAACCGTAATTTTATCTTTTCTTACCTGATTCAAAAATACATCTTGTAAATTAATTGGTTTGCTCATTTTCTCGCCCCCTTATAATATATTTTCAATATATCTCTTATCAAATAACGATTTGATTATTATTGAATGCTTTGGCTGAAGCATCAAAACTACATAATTGAATCTTACCTACACCTATAAGTGAACTCAGATAAAAAATGTTCTGACCCATTAACCATAACCCTATTGTATTACAAAAACATCTGTACTTCAATATCTTTTAAAATATATTTTACAACTTGTTTCAAATCATAATTATAGTCGTGTAAATTAACCCAATTAACGTTTTTTTCTCTTTTGAACCAAGTCAATTGACGTTTGGCAAAATGCCTTGTACCCTTTTTCAAGAGATCAATGGCATCATTTAGATCATATTCACCTTCTAGGTGGCCAATAATTTCCTTGTAACCAAGACCTTGCATAGCAACTAAGCTCTTATTATAACCTTGTTCCAAAAGCGTTTTCACTTCCTCTACTAAGCCTTCTTCAACCATTTGATCCACACGGTTATTAATTCTTTTGTATAGCATTTCCCGCTTCATATTCAACACATAGAATCCTAGATTGTATGGAGATTGTTTTTCTTTTTCACGCCTATTATGAAGAGATATAGGCTCATTGGTCATATGATAATACTCCAATGCTCGAATCACCCTTTTCGTATTATTCATATGAATGGTCTTTGCCGAGTCCGAATCCACCGCTTCTAACATTGAAAATAGTAGAGCTTTGTCCCCATTTGCCGCTATTTTTTCAAGATGCTCTCTATAGCTATTATCCGGTACATGGTCCATAAAGGTTACATCATAGATAATAGACTGAATATAAAAACCAGTCCCTCCAGCTAAAATAGGTACTCTACCCCTGGCATAAATATCTGCCAGAGCTTCTTTGACCATTTTTTGAAACCTAGCGATGTTGCATCCTTCGTCTGGATTTAATACATCTATGAGATGATGTTTTATACCATCCATTTCTTCTAAGGTAACCTTGGCGGTAGCAATATCCATTCCTTTATATACTTGCATAGAATCGGCAGAAATAATCTCACCTTGGATTTCTTTAGCCAGTTGAACTGCTAATTTACTTTTTCCTGTTGCGGTAGGTCCCGCAATGACAATAAGTGGTTTCATCCTTGTATCCTCTTAAATTTCTTCTCAAGCTCATATTGGGTCATAGCAATAATGGTCGGCCTACCGTGGGGACAATGAAAAGGATTTTCAAGTGTCAACAGATCATCGATTAACCCTATGTACTCACTCTGAGAAAGTCGATCATTACCTTTTACCGCAGCTTTACACGCCATAGAAGCGATATCATCCAGAAGAATGTCATATTTATCCTCTATAAAACTATCCGCTAGCCCATCCAGAATCTGTAGAAACTGATTGACCTCAAGGGATTTTCCAAATACAAAGGGTACAGACCGAATAATTAAAGCCTCTTCACCAAAGGCTTCCACTTCAAAGCCTAGATCCACAAATAACCGCTGATAAGTTTCATATCTGCTCATTTCCTGAAGAGACAGATTCACCACAACCGGTTCTAGTAGCCTTTGAGCAAACTCAACCTTATCACTTAGTTTTTTTACCATGCGTTCATACAATACTTTTTCATGAGCAGCATGTTGATCTATCATATAATACTCTTTCTCAAGTTCAACAATCCAATAAGTATCAAAAAGCTGTCCCACCACTTTATGAGACCTCACTGCAGAGGAACCTCTAAATGCTTCTACAGACATAGCAACTTGGTCGCCTTTATAGGTTTTTGATGGTGTCTCCTCTGTCTTTGCTTCTCGTTTTTCATTTGGCTTTTCTTCAGTTTTTTCTTTAGAGAATATCTCGGTATTAATAGCTAGCATTGGTTCATGATGATTAATAATCATCTCATTTTTCACCAATTTTTTTCGTTTCTCCTCAAAGGGTTCCGGTATCGGTTCATAAACCATAGATATTTCTTTCTTCTCTTTTTCAATACTAACTTGAGGAATTAATACTTCTTCATTCAGAGCCGCTTCAATCCCTTTATAAACCAGTTGAAAGATTTTGGCTTCTTCCATAAAACGCACTTCCATTTTTGTAGGATGTACATTTACGTCTACATCTTTAGCATCTACATGCAAATAAAAAGTGACAAAAGGGTATTGGTGCAGCATAAGCTTAGACTTATAACCATCTTCAATGGCTTTTTCTATAACCTTACTTTTAATATAGCGACCATTTAAAAAGTAGTTTTCGTAGGTTCGATTACCACGGCTTAGATGAGGCTTGCCAATAAAGCCTTCAAGATGCATTCCGTCAGAATCCCAGTTTATTTCAATTAGGTTCTTGGCCACCTCCATACCGTACACACTAAAAATACAATCTTTAAGCTTATTATTTCCAGTTGTCTGAAGCTTGATTTTACCCTCATTTATGAATTTGAAACTGATCTTCGGATGACCCAGTGCTAATTTTTGAACCAGATCCGAGATATAACCAAGCTCCGTAGTCGAGGTTTTCATGAATTTTCTTCTTGCAGGCGTATTATAGAACAGGTCTTTAACCATAAAAGTCGTCCCCATGGGACACCCTACTTCTTCAAAACTTTTTTCGATACCGCCTTCTATGATATAACGTATACCTACAGATTCAGATGCTTGTTTGGTAATCAGCTCAACCCTTCCGACTGAGGCAATGCTGGCCAAAGCTTCACCACGAAACCCCAAAGACATAATACTTGCAAGGTCTTGTTCATCCTTGATTTTGCTGGTACTATGTCTAAGAAATGCGGTTTTCACATCATCCTTATGAATACCGGATCCATTATCTGTTATACGAATAAACTTTAGACCACCCTCTTTAACTTCAATGGTGATTGCATCTGCTTTTGCATCGATTGCATTTTCTACCAATTCTTTTATGACAGAAGCCGGCCGTTCAACGACTTCCCCTGCCGCAATTTTATTAATTGTATTCTGGTCCAGCAATAAAATGCTCAAGTGTCTCACCTACCTTATCCCTTAAGACGTTTTTTAAGTTGTGCCAGTTTATTCAGTGCTTCAAGAGGTGTTAGTGCATTAACATCAAGGCACCTTAACTCTTCGACCACATCTTCAGATATGTTTTCAAAAAGACTTAACTGCAAGTCTTTAACTTTCTCAGGTTTTTCCATAACCTTGATGCTTTCAGCATGTTTGGTTATATCTGCTTGATCCAATTCTTCCAATATCATTTTGGCACGTTCTATGACAAAATCCGGCACACCAGCCAACTTAGCCACTTGTATACCATAACTGTTATTGGCACCACCAGGGATGATTTTTCTAAGAAAAATGATATCATCACCCTGTTCTTTTACAGAAATACAATAATTTTGTACCCCTTCAATCTTACCTTCAAGTTCTGTCAGTTCATGATAATGGGTGGCAAATAAGGTTTTTGCACCCATGGTATGGATATTAACAATATATTCCACCACAGCCCACGCAATACTTAAACCATCAAAAGTAGAGGTACCACGTCCGATTTCGTCTAATATTATTAGTGATTTCTTCGTACCGTTTCTTAAGATATTGGCCACTTCCGTCATTTCTACCATAAATGTACTTTGACCGGAAGATAAGTCATCCGATGCACCAACTCTTGTGAAAATTCGGTCACAAATCGATATCTTTGCTGATTTGGCCGGAACAAAACTACCTACTTGGGCCAATAATGTGATTAAAGCTACTTGACGCATATAAGTAGATTTTCCGGCCATGTTGGGTCCGGTAATAATAGAAAATCGATGCTCATGTTGATTCAAATATGTATTGTTACTGATAAATTGATCATGGGGCATCATTTTTTCAACAACCGGATGTCTTCCTTCTTCAATATCAATCGTACCTTCGTTTTGCACTTGTGGTCTAACAAAATTCTCCTTAAGGGCAGTATCTGCCAAACTTTGCATAACATCCAATTTTGCAATTTGATCAGCTGAAGCCTTAATTCTTCCAACCGCTGATTTTAAGGTGTCTCGAATTCCAACAAACAATTCATACTCCAAAGCCTCAAGTTTTTCTTGAGCACCTAATATGGTGTTTTCCATTTCTTTCAATTCCGGCGTGATGTAACGCTCGCCATTTGACATGGTCTGTTTTCTTGTATAATCTTCCGGCACCAGATTCAAATATGAATTGGTCACTTCTATATAGTAGCCAAACACCTTATTGTACTTAACTTTTAGATTCTTAATGCCTGTGCGTTCTCTTTCCCTAGATTCTAACTTAACAAGCCATTCTTTGCCGTCTGTCGTCGCAGATCTTAATCGGTCCACTTCCTCATTGAAGCCTTTCAATATAAGTCTACCTTCAGTAATGGCAATCGGAGGTTCCTCAATTAAAGCTTGGTCAATTAATTCATATAAATCTCTTAAGTCATCTAGTTCTTCCCTTATTCTAATAAAATAGGCGGCCTCCAGATTCTCAAGCAAAGTCTTAATAGGTTCAATCATATTGATGGATTGCTTAAAAGCTTGTAAGTCTCTGCCGTTAGCCGTTTGACAGCTTATCTTACTCATAAGTCTTTCAATGTCATATATAGGTGTTAAATATTCTTTCAACTCCATTAAATACATGGGCTCATCATATAAATTCGAAACACCGTCAAGCCGTTGATTAATCTCATCTACCTGAATTAAAGGTTGTTCAATATACTGTCTTAATAATCTGGCACCCATGGCGGTTTTGGTTTTATCCACCACCCATAGTAAGGAACCACGGCGCTCTTTTTCTCTTAAAGTCTCTACCAACTCAAGATTGCGTCGCGTCGACAAGTCCAGTAGCATAAAGTCTTCTGTGGCATAATAACGAATATGAGACAAATGATGTAATTGACTTTTTTGTGTCTCATTTAAGTATTCGATAAGAGCACCACTAGCCTTTATAGCTTCTGATTTGTCCGCAAAGCCTAAGCCTTCCAAAGATCCTATTCTAAGCTGTTTCTTAATGGCTTCTGTGGACCGCTCTAGGTCAAAGTACCAATCTTCTCTAGCTGATATAAAACTTTTGAATCGATTCTTAACCCCTTCCATTAAGGGTTCATTACATAAAGCTGTATTATTACATATGACTTCACGCGGCCGAACTTTTGCCAACTCATCTAATACTTTTTCGTACCCTTGAACCTGAGTAACATAGAAGTCGCCGGTCGTAATATCCACATAGGCTATACCATAATGTGCAATATTTTGAAAAAGGGTCACTAGATAATTGTGCTTATCGGCGTCTAAAGATTGAAGGTTCATATTGGTTCCCGGTGTTACCACTCGAACCACATCACGCTTCACAATCCCCTTTACCAACTTCGGATCTTCTAATTGCTCACCTATAGCAACTTTATAACCTTTATCTATAAGCTTATCAATATAGCCTTCTACCGCATGATGAGGCACACCACACATAGGGGCCTTCTCATCCATACCACAGCTCTTAGCTGTTAAGGTGATTTCCAACTCTCTAGAAGCGATGATTGCATCTTCAAAAAACATCTCATAAAAATCACCAAGCCTAAAAAAAAGGATGGCGTCCTTATATTGTTTTTTGATATCTACGTATTGTTGCATCATGGGTGTTAGTTTTTCAGCCATAGTATCCCCTCTTTTATATAATCTCACCAACAAGGTAATAAGTTTTTGATCCGATAATTTTTACATCCACAAATGTACCGATAAGACTTTCATCCCCTTGAATATGAACCAAATGATTATCTTTTAGACGTCCACTTACCCAGTCTGCTTTCTTATGGTTCACTTCTTCAACTAAAAGTTCATAAGTATTACCGATATGCTTTTTACTGTTTTTCAAGCTCACTATATCCATAGCCTCAAGAACCTTATTAAAACGCTCTTTTACTACTGATTCCGGTATCTGGTCTTCCATATTAGCGGCCGGTGTACCGGTTCTCTTTGAATAAATAAAAGTATACGCTGTATTATACTCAACTTGATGTATCACATCAATAGTATCTTCATTATCTGCTTCTGTTTCACTCGGAAAGCCAATAATCAAGTCGGTTGTTATGGCTACGTTCGGTATTTTTGCTTTGATTCTGGATACTAAATCCAGATAAGATGCTTTGGTATAATGTCGATTCATAGCTTTTAAAAGTCTGGAACTTCCGGATTGAATGGGTAGATGAACATGATGACAGATTTTCTGTGAAACCGACATGACTTGAATAAGGTCATCTGACAGATCTTTGGGATGGGGTGTCATAAAACGAATACGTCTTAAACCTTCAACCTTCTCCACCTCATGAATAAGTTCTGCAAAAGTCATCGGTAAATCAAGGCCGGTACCATAGGAGTTAACATTTTGACCAAGGAGCATGATTTCCACCACGCCGTCTTCTACCAGTTCTCTAATCTCTTTTAGTATATCTTCCGGATGACGGCTCCGTTCTCTGCCTCTGACATAAGGTACTATACAATAGGTGCAGAAGTTATTGCAACCATACATAATATTAACCGATGCTTTGAAACGATGCTTTCTAATGGTTGGGAGATCTTCAATGATTTCCTTATGCGCATCCCATATATCATAAACTGCACTACCACTATCTAGTCTGGTTTCAAGTAATTCAGCCAACTTATATAGGTTATGAGTACCAAATACCAAGTCAATATGCTTGTGTTTCTTTTTTAATTCCTGGATAACCGTTGGCTGTTGCATCATACATCCACATAGAGCAATCATCATCTCAGGTCTTTTTCTTTTAATGCTTTTCAAGTGACCGATACGTCCATATACCCTTTGTTCTGCATTCTCTCGAACGGCACAGGTGTTATAGATGACAAAATCAGCCTCTTGCTCAAAAGCCGCTTCTCTATAACCGATATCTTCAAGTATGCCTTTAATCATTTCCGAATCATGGGCGTTCATCTGACATCCGAAAGTCGTGATAAAATAGGTCAGCTCCCTATCTTTCAATCTATGCTTAAGCTTTTCAATAATGGCCTTTTGCCTTAGTGTTTCCTCGTGGCTAAGGGCCACTGAACCTGTTCTCTTCAATTCATTCACCTCAAAGTATTTCTATATTTACGGTCATTGATTATTGCGTTGGTGATTCTCAATTATATATTGTTTAAGTAAGTTCAACTAGAGTCCTGACCCTTAACCATTATATATGAATATAGGATTTATGTGAAGGGTCAATTGCACCCTATCTTTTACATGTCTTTACAAATTATTAGATTTGTACTAGAGTATAGACAGTAACGTATTTTCGATAAACATGCAACCCTGTTGACCCGAGCACTCATAGCATGAACCTACCTTGATTTTACCTGTTTTGAGAAAAATTAAGGGCTTGCTATAAAAAGAGGATTATTTATGTTGGTTATTAAAGATATCATAAACACATCGGAATATGAAGCAAATCATTGTCTTTTTGAGCCGGATACCATGGCCTTTGATATAGAAACCACCGGATTTTCTTCAAAATATGCCACCATCTATTTGATTGGTATGGTCTATTATGACAAAATGAAGAGTGCATTGATTCGTGAGCAATGGTTTTGTGAAAAAGCCAGTGATGAATATGAATTGCTTTTCAATTTTAATGCTCAACTCAAAAAATACAATCGTATTTACCATTTTAATGGAGATCAATTTGATTTACCCTTTATAAAAGGAAGAATGGCCTTATACAAAATAAGTTGTCCGGGTTATATCAGTTTTGATCTTCTCAAAATTCTTCGACCTTTCAAAAAAACTTTAGGACTTGATAATTTAAAACTCAAAACAATGGAAAAGTATTTTGGATATAATCGCCATGATCCTTTTAGTGGTGGCGATTTAATTCAGGTTTACGAAGCTTATCTAGATACAAAGGATGAGCCGCTGCTTCAAACCTTACTTTTACATAATTATGAAGACCTACTAGGTCTTGTTGACCTTATATCACATATGCCTTTATTTAAACTCTTAAAACAAATGAAAGAAGATTCTATAATGATTAATGAGATTTATGGTTATGAAGATGAGGATGAGAATGATTATGTTATAAGGTTTCCCATATCTGATCAGATTAACCATGACGTTCATCTTAGCCTCTATCAACTGGGCATTCATTATCCATTATGTACATTAAGAATACCCCTTAGACGTGACACTTTGAAGTATTACTTCCCTAATCCGAAAGACTATTTCTTCTTAACCACGGAAGGTTATGCTGTTCACAAAAGTGTGGGCAAATATGTGGATCCCAGTCATAAAATACAAGCAACCAAAGAAAACTGCTACATTCTTAAAAAAGGGTGTTTTCTACCTGCTTATAAGCACCTTGATCTAGCAATGAACTGCTATTATGAGAATTATACGGATATACAGGGTTATGTTTGTTTAGATGATTTGGCAAGTGAAGATGATCTTGTTCTATATGCTAAAAAGTTGTTGACACTGCTGTAAAAATATTCTATAAAAGAGGTTCAACAAAAAAGTCTCTAAGCGTTCTTCCACTTAGAGACCCTAATTGACACATTAACAACCTATATTTCGCCTGTTTTTTTATAAAAGAAAGACTTATTGGTTTCAAAGCCATACTTTTGAGACTGAATGATTTGTTCTGTACTACCCACAAATAAGATGCCTTCCTTTTTCAGCGCTTTATTGAACTTATTATATATATCACTTTTAGCCTCTTCTGTAAAATAAATAAGAACATTACGGCAAACAATTAAGTCCAAATGATCCGGATACGCATCTTTGAGTAAATTATGTTCCTTAAAAGTAATGCATTTTTTTATGTCATCACTGACACGAAAGGATGCACCGATTTTCTCAAAATATTTGTCTTTGAATGCTTTAGGTACACCGGCAATACTTTTTTCATTATATATGCCTTCCCTTGCCTTAGACAGAATCTGCTTATCAATATCTGTTGCAATGATTTGAATCTGATTCAACGGTATGAATTTGCTAAGGACCATGGCCAGAGAATAGGGTTCGTCTCCTGTTGAACAAGCTGCACTCCATACCTTAATACGTTTACCAAATTTATCAAAAATATAAGGAAAAATCTCTTTTTCAAGGACTTCCCACTGGGCTGTATTTCTAAAAAACTCCGAAACATTAATTGTCAAATAATTAATGAACTCCTCATATACTTCTTTGTTATTTTTCAGCTCTTTCACATAAGCATCGTAATCAGAAACACCATTTTTTTTAATTAATGAATCTATACGCCTCTTCATTTGTCTTTCTTTATAGGCATTCAGGTCTATTTTCGTCAATGACAATATTTCTTTTTTAAAACTTTCATAATCTTTAATCAAAGCATTGTCTCCTTGTCAGTTATTATATTCGACACCTTGTTAAAGAAGTAGGGAAACCCTAATAGTAAGTACAACAAACTTGCCGGCATAACCAGCAAGTTTGTCATCATTGTTCTATAAAACTTAAGCTTCTTCTGTCGTTTCAGCTTTCACTTCTTCTGCTCCAGATGCTTTTACTTCTTCTTTATCAACAGCTTCTGTTGAAACTTCTTTTGAATCCTCAACTTCTACCGTTTCTTCTTTGTCTTTTTCTTCTCTTTCAAGTTCCAGACCTTTTATCGATAGACTGATTTTCTTCTCATCCAAGTTAAGATCCGTAACTTTAGCTTCAATCACTTGATTAACTGTCAAAGCGTCTGAAGGCTTTTCAACATGTTTTATAGAGATTTGAGATACATGTAGAAGTGCATCCACACCTTCTTCTAGCTCTATAAAAGCACCAAAGTCCGTCATTCTTGCAACGCGACCGGTTACAACATTGCCTACAGCGTATTTATTGGCTGCATCGTTCCATGGATTCTCTGCATCAAATTTCATGGATAAAGAGATCTTCTTTTTCTCTTGATTAATGTTAATAACACGTACACGCACTTTTTCATTGATCTTAACAACTTCTTTTGGTGACTTAACACGTCCCCATGAAAGCTCAGATATATGAACCAATCCGTCAACACCATCTAGATTAACAAAAACACCATAATCTGTAATGTTCTTAACAGTACCTTCAAGTACAGCACCCACTTCAAGGTTCTTAAAGATTTCTACTTGCATGCTGCTCTTCTCTTTTTCAAGAAGGATTCTTCTGTTACCAATGATTCTTCCTTTTTTCGTGTTAAACTCTGAAATAATAAACGTTAACTCTTGGTCTTTAAATTCAGATAAGTCACTCACATAGGAGTCAGAAACCAAAGAAGCCGGAATAAATACCCTTACTTCATCAATAATCACTACAAGTCCACCTGCAAGAACCAAAGAAACTTTTGCGGTAACTTCCTCACCTGATTTGTATAATTCTTCTACCCGTTTCATTCCATCTTCTGCTTTTAGACGCTTGTAAGTCAATAAGACCTGACCTTCACCATCATTTACTCTAAGTACTTTGGCTCTGATTTTGTTCCCTACAGTTACCAAATCGCTTAGGTTCACAGTTGGGTAATTGGAAAATTCACTCTTAGGGATGATACCATCTGACTTGTAACCTATATTGACATAGATTTCATCGGCGTTTACACCAATGATTGTACCTTCAATAATTTCACCTTTATGAATTGAAATTAAAGATGCTTCCAGCATTTCTGCAAAGCTTTGTTCATTCTCATTCTGCATTTCTGACATTCGAAATGACCTCCTTGATAAGTTTCTTAGGAGTTGATGCTCCTGCCGTTATTCCAACTAAGGAATGTCCTTTTAGAACGTTCAACTCAAATTCTTCTATAGATTCAATGTGATATGTAAGGTCACATTGTTCTTTACATATTTCATATAGCTTGATTGTATTCGAGCTATGTTTACTACCAATCACCAACATAACATTAACATTCTTTGCTATTTCCAAGGCCTCTTTTTGACGTTCAGAAGTGGCCTTGCATATTGTTTCGTTTATAATAACACGAAATTTTAATTTTTGCAATCGAATCAAAATTTCTTGATATAATCCAATATTAAAGGTCGTTTGTGCCACCACTTCATACACAATATTCATATCAAATGGTATTTCCTCTATTTGTGAAACATTTTCAATAATATATACCGGTTGCTGGCACCATCCTTTTATACCCATTACCTCAGGATGATTTTTGTTTCCAACTATTATGATATGACGACCTTCTAATGATGCTTTTTCTACACAATTATGAATTGTTTTCACATATGGGCAAGTTGCTTCTATCATACCAAACCCCGAGTCAGAAATCAAATTTTGTTCCGCTTTACTGATGCCATGGCTTCTAATTACCACTTTTCCATGGGGCAAATGTCCCAGTTCATCTAAATCATGAATAACTTTAACACCTTTGGATATCAATTCCTCAACCACTTGATTATTGTGAATGATTGGTCCATATGTATAAATAGGTTCATTGCCTAGACCATCATACACTTTTTTCAGAGCCCTGTCTACACCAAAACAAAAACCCGCTGATTTTGCCATGATTATTTCCAACCCATTACCTCTTTTCAATGATTTTCTTTATTTCGTCCACCACATCATTAATACTCATATTGGATGTATCTAGCATATGGGCATCTTTCGCTTGTACTAAAGGTGCATGTTCTCTGTTCATATCCCTATGGTCTCGTTCTTTTATCTCATCTGCGATTGTCTGTAGATCTGCGGATGCCTCTTTTTCTATGAGCTCATCGAACCTTCTCTTCGCTCTTATCATGACATCTGCACTCAAAAATATTTTTACTCTTGCATCGGTTAACACATGCGTTCCAATATCTCTGCCATCCATGACCAAGCTCGTTTTTTTTGCCATCTCTTGTTGCATCTTGACCATTTTTTTTCGTACAGGAAGATAGGCTGATACTTTAGAAGCGCCTTCCCCAACCGATTGTTGCCTTATTTTTTGTGTTACATCTTCCTCATTTAAATAAATATGTTGTGTATCATCTTTATACGCAATTCGTATATTTACCTGACTCAAAGCTTCGACAACAGCACTTTCCACATTAAGATTAATATCATGCTCCATCATATAAAGCGCTACCGATCGATACATTGCACCAGTATCCACATATACGATCTCATAGTCTTTTGCCAATCTTTTTGCAATGGTACTTTTGCCTGCTCCTGCAGGACCATCTATAGCAATAGTTAATATATCATTCATCCTATTACCCCTTCTTTGTAAGTCAGGTCTAAGCGTTTTTGCATCTCTCAAGTATACGTGTTTTATGTCTTTTTGTAAAAGATTTTTTTCAACATGCATAAGAATTCGAAGGCATTTATTTAGACTATTTACCACATACATCTCCTGAACACACAAAAGACTGGCACAAGTTATACCCATATTTCGGGCCGCGACTGCAGGATAAATCTGAGTCAAATCTTTGGTTGCTGAAAAAACAATGGATATAATCTCATCGTCTTCTAAATTGTTTTCTTCAATAATTGACTTAAGCATGAACTCAGTACCTTCTAAAATCGCTTCTTTTGTATCTTCTTCAACTGTAATTGCGCCTCTAATTGCAATCATCATAATCTCCTAACTCTTATCTATAGAAATACCTGCTAAGTAAGCGGTGGAAAAAGCAATCTGTAGATTAAAACCACCGGTCAAAGCATCCAAGTCTAAAACCTCACCAACAAAGTATAAATGGTCAACTATTTTAGAGCCCATTGTATTGGGGTTAATTTCTGTAACATCCACACCACCTTGAGTAATAATTGCTTCATTATAGCCTCTTTTTCCACTAACCGTCATCGGTAGGGCTTTTAAGGTTTCAAGAAGCTTAAGCCTTTCAACCTTCGTAATCTGATCCACTTTTTTTTCCGGATCAATACCGGATAATAACACAACTATAGGAATCAACTTTTTGGGCAATAGGTCTGCCAATGCGTTTTCAAAATTTTTTCTATTATACAGCTCAAAGTCTTTTAGTAGACGCAAGTCCATTTGCTCTATGGTTAATTTAGGTTTTAAGTCAATAAAGGCTTGAATAGGATAAGGTAAGTCTTTCAAATAACTAGACCCTGTTAGAACCAATGGGCCTGAAATACCAAAATGTGTAAAAAGCATTTCTCCAAAACCACGATATAGTAATTTGTCCTTAGTTTTTAATATAAGTTCAACATTTTTTAGCGAAAGACCTTGAAGTGTCTTAACCCATTCTTCTACAATGATTAGGGGTACAAGTCCTTGTTCCTGCCTTATTATTGTATGACCCGCATCTTTAGCAAATAGGTAACCGTCACCGGTAGCACCGGTCATCTGATAGGATATACCGCCTGTAGCAACGATAACATCCTCTGCTTCAACAAACAAATCATCTAAATAAACACCTTTAACACAACGCTTTTCTATGGCTATCCCAGTTACTTTAGATTTTAAACGAACATCTACTTTCAAATCCTTCATCGCATTCATAAGTGCATTAATAACATCCGAAGACTTATCCGATTGAGGAAATACTCGGTTACCTCGCTCGACCTTCGTTTCTAAACCAATTTCATTAAAAAATCGAACGACACTTTCACTATCAAAAGTATAGAAGCTGCTGTATAGGAATTTGGGATTCGTGACCACTTGCTTAATGAGTGCTTCCACGTTCACCTCATTGGTGAGGTTGCATCTGCCTTTTCCGGTGATATAGAGTTTTTTTCCTAACTTTTCGTTTTGTTCCATTAAGGTCACATCATGACCTTCTCTAGCTGCCATAATGGCAGCCATCATACCGGCCGGTCCACCACCAATAATTATGACTTTTTTCATACTCACACCTAAAACTTATCAGATCGTAGATTAAGATTATACCCAATGTTTAAATCATCATCATTATCATACACCTGATATTCTGTCCATATCTGTTCAAGATTGCCTAATGCTTCGACAACCACATCCTTCTTTTTAATGCATAAAGCAACGATAAGTGCATTAATTAGACTGAGTGGTGCAACAAGAGAATCTACAAAAGAAGCCATATCACTTCTGGCAATCAATGCGCAATCTGCAAACTGTATCATAGGTGAAAGCAAGCTGTCTGTAATGGTGATAACGCCAGCGTTTCTGGTTTTGGCAAATTCCATAGCCTTTAAAGTGCGTTTAGAATATCTAGGAAAGCTTATGCCGATTACCACATCTTCTTCTTTTAAACGATAGATTTGTTCGAACATTTCGCTAACACTGTTGGTATGTATTAATTTTACATTATCAAAAACAAGGTTAAAATAAAAACCCAAAAAATTGGCTAAAGTTGCACTGCTTCTAACACCTATGATATAGATGGTTTTTGCTTCTAAAATCATATCAACCGCCTGATCAAAGACAGCCTCTTCAATTTCTTCTAATGTATACTTAATCTTATCTGCATCGGATTGCAAGACCGATCTTAGAACATGAGATTGATCAATACGATCGGATGTCACTTCCACTCTTTGAATAGAGGTTAATTTTGTTTTGACCAATTCTTCCAAAGCTCTTTGGAGTTTTGGATATCCATCATAACCAAGTTCATTGGCAAAGCGTACAACTGTAGACTCACTAACACCAACGATTTTACCTAATCTGGCCGCAGTTAAAAAAACCGCCTTTTCATAATGATCTATAATATAATTGGCAAGCAATTTCTGACCCTTGCTAAACTTTGAATAATTACTGTTAATTCGCTTTACTAAGTCATTTTGTCCATTCATATTTTCCTCTTTTCTAGACCATTTAGTCTATTAACGTCCATAAATTACTAAGTATTCATTGGTGATTAGAGTGTCAAATCCAAGCTTAATACACTTGACGTCTTAAGCAATATTTGCTTCAAAAACTTTAATACAATTCATTTGTCAAACAAATGAATTGTATTAAAGTTTTTCCTTCATTTATTATAAACCAAAGCCACAACAATTACAATTGTTATTTATAAATAGAGTAAAGGCATCGAAACTTTACAGGTTACATTGACACACATATAAGAATATAGTATATTTAGGCGTTCAATCATATAGTTTTGACATTTTAATCATATATGATGACACAAAAGAAAGATTCAGCTACCAAAAAGGTGACTGAATCATCTTTGTTTTATACAGGATAAACTTTGTTATCTTTATCAGCTACAGTCATATCTACTTTTGTCAGCTTTGCATCTCTGTGATTAAAATAATCTACTGCGACTTGAGGGAACAAGGCATAAGACAATACGTCTTCATCTTGCTTGATATATGCACTGGCTTCTTTTCTTAGTTTATCGATTTCCGGTGCTATTAAATCTGCCGGACGACAAGTAATCTGTTTTTCATCACCGATGATCTGCTTTACAATCTCCGGTGATATGGCAACCGGTGTTCGTCCATACTCACCTTTCACCAGAGCTTTGGACTCTTTTGTAATCATTTTGTACCGCTCTCCACCCAAAACATTTAGAACTGCTTGAGTACCAACAATCTGGCTGGTCGGTGTTACCAATGGCGGATACCCAAAGTCAGCTCGAACCCTAGGCATTTCTTCTAGCACTTCTGCAAAACGGTGTTCAGCATTTTGCTCCTTAAGTTGAGAAACCAGATTTGATAACATACCACCCGGTACTTGATATAAAAGGGTTTTAATATTAACACCTAATACTTTTGGATTCATTAGACCGGAATCAAGAGCTGCATCACGCATAGGTCTAAAATAATCTGCAATCTCTGCCAATAATTCTTGATCAAATCCGGTATCAAAAGGTGTATTTCTAAAAGATTCTACCATGACTTCTGTTGCCGGTTGTGCCGTTCCAAGGGCAAATGGCGATATTGCTGTATCTATAACATCACATCCGGCTTCAACCGCCTTCATATAAGACATGGATGCAACACCGGAAGTATAATGTGAATGGATTTGTAAAGGTAAATCCACATTTGCTTTTAGGGCTTTGACCAGTTTTTCGGCTTCATAAGGCACAAGTAGGCCGGCCATATCTTTAATACAGATGGATTTTGCCCCCATGGATTCAAGTTCTTTGGCTAAATCGGTGAAATAGTCGATTGTATGTACTTTGGACAACGTATAGGCAATCGCCACTTGGGCGTGTCCACCTTCTTTATTTGTGGCATCGATAGCTGTTTTTAAATTACGAGAATCGTTCAGGGCATCAAATATTCTAACAATATCAATCCCATTGGAAATCGCCTTCTGAACGAAATATTCAACCACATCATCTGGATAATTTCTATAACCTAGAATGTTTTGACCTCTAAGGAGCATTTGTAATTTGGTGTTTTTAAACCCATCTCGCAAACTTCTAAGACGCTCCCATGGATCTTCTTTTAAAAATCTTAAAGAGGCATCAAAAGTAGCACCCCCCCACACTTCCATAGAATGATAGCCTACTTTATCCAATTTCCGAATAATGGGAAGCATATCTTCTGTGGTCATCCGTGTTGCAATCAATGATTGATGGGCATCTCTAAAAATTGTATCTGTAATTTTTATTGGTTTTTTTATCATGTCTGCCATATTTACCTCCTTGGTCCATTATTATTATTATTATTAAGCTGTTAAAAATAAGGATAAGAATACACCTGCTGCAACCGCCGAACCGATGACACCTGCCACATTAGGTCCCATGGCATGCATAAGCAGAAAATTGCTTTTATCTTCTTCTTGACCGACTTTTTGAACAACTCGAGCCGCCATCGGCACTGCTGAAACACCCGCCCCACCAATAAGAGGATTAATCTGCGTCTTGGACAATTTATTCATCAGTTTAGCAAGTAAGACACCTGAAGCCGTACCAAAGGAAAAGGCAACCAATCCAAGTAATAGTATTCCAAGGGTTTCAAAGTTAAGAAAAGCTTCAGCACTGGTTGTTGCACCAACGGTGATCCCAAGAAATATAGTAATGACATACATTAAAGCATTAGAAGCTACTTCTGCCAATTTTTCCGTAACTCCGGATACTTTGATTAAATTACCAAACATTAGCATACCTATTAAAGGCGCTGTCGTAGGTAGAATCAAAATGACCAAAATGGTAACGACAATTGGGAACAGTATTTTTTCTGTATGAGATACAGGTCTTAGTTGCTTCATTTTAATTTTTCGTTCTTCCTTGGTTGTTAATAACCGCATAATCGGTGGTTGTATAATCGGCACCAGAGACATATAAGAATATGCCGCTACCGCTATAGGTCCAAGCAAATGAGGGGCCAGTTTTATCGCTGTATATATGGCGGTTGGACCATCTGCACCGCCAATAATGGCAATGGCTGCCCCTTCTTTAGGACCAAAGGCAAAAAATTCAGGAAAAAATTCACCTAACATAAGTGCCCCGAAAAAGGCTAAGAAAATACCAAATTGTGCAGCGGCACCTAAAAGAAAACTTTTTGGATTGGCTAACAAGGGACCAAAGTCGGTCAAAACACCAACACCCATAAATATAAGCGGTGGAAATATACCCAATTTATTCCCGTAATAAAGGTAATATAATAAACCTCCCGGGATTTCTTTAGCCTGAGATAGAATATAGGCTACGGTTTCCGGACCGTCTGCTGCAAAGGTTGCAGCCGCTTCAATCTTTGTTCCTGCAAACTCAAATACCGTTCCATCCGGAAGGGGTATTTGAGTCATAGCACCTTCCATAATAAAAGTAATCGGAAGATTAACAAGCAACATACCAAAAGAAATCGGTAACAGCAATAAAGGCTCATAGCCTTTTTTTATAGCCAAGTACATAAGGGTTAAGGATACGACAATCATAATCAAATTCTTGTAACCCATATCAGAAAAATTTTCTACTAACCAGTATAGACCAGAACTGTGGATGAAATTAGCAAAGGCCTCAATAAGTTTTTCCCACATATTCAATGAACCTCCTTGGCCTAATTAAGGGTTGCAATTAAGTCGCCTGCATCCACTGATTGTCCAATAGCAACATGAACAGATGCTACCGTACCTGCAGATGAAGCTACAATCTCGTTTTCCATTTTCATCGCTTCAAGAACGGCGATGACATCACCTTCTTGAACTTTCTGATTTTGAGTAACCTTCAAAGCTACGATTTTACCTTGCATCGGTGCTTCAACTGAAGTACCCTCCACCGCTACTGGTGGGGAAGATGTTGCCGGCTTTTGAACCGGCGCTGATGAAGTTTGTGCCGGTTGGCTTGTTCCTTGCGGTTGTACTCCACCATTTGTAATTTCTTCTACATCTACCTCATAAGTATTACCATTCACTGTCACTTGAAATTTTTTCATAATCGGGCTCCTATCTTCGATTCCATAAAGTATTGGTCTGATTAATTCTTCTAAAAGATCTGACTTGTAATTGATCACTTGACCTTTCCATGCTTGCAGCAATGGCTGCAACAATGACTGCAATCAATTGAGCATCGTCATCATCTGACACCTCAGGTATCAAATGTTCTGTATCATTGGTTTGACTTTTCTCTGGCTGTGATGTCTTCTTAACCGTTGATTTAAAAAATTTTGAAAGATTAATGTTATTAATATATTTGAAAAGACTGATTACAATCGCAATGAGTACAAGCACCAAAAAAACTGTACCCACACCATTAATGGTTCCAACCAAGCCTTCTTCCAGCCATTCTGCCATATTCATTCACCACCTTAAACAGATCTATGTTTACGTTCTGGACTAAGCACATATTTGGTATACAACATCTCTAGTGCTGCAATCAGTCTTTTACGTGTTGCTGTCGGTTCTATGATGTCATCAATATAACCTCGACTTGCCGCTTTATATGGCGACATTTGTTCTTCTTGATAAAGCTTTGTTTTTTCTTTAATCACTTCCGCTGCAATCGTTGAAGTTTCTATTTCTTTTGAATACATAATACGAACAGCTGATTCCGCGTCCATAAAGGATACCTTAGCCTTTGGCCAAGCAAAGACAAAATCAGCACCAATATGTTTGCTATTAAAAGCAACATAAGCAGATCCAATAGCCCTATTGGTCAAAACACTTATTTTAGGGACCGTTGCATGAATAAAACTGCTCATCATCTTTGCCACGTATTTGGACTGGCCTGCTTGTGTTTCTTCAAGACGCGCTGTATATCCAACCACATCTACTAAAGTCACTAACGGTATTCCAAATGCATCAAGCTTGTCCACAAACTCTGCGATTTTTTGACACCCTCGTAAACTGATTCTTCCATCTTCTTCAGCTGCTTGGTTTGCAATCAAACCAACCGTCATATTACCAAGCTTGCCTAGCCCCAAGGTTATGTCCTTACCATATTCACTTTTTAAGGGCATGAAGCTACCAACATCTGCAATGGCAGCCAAAGCTGCGCTTCCGTCAAGCCCATCCTTTATGTCCGCGCTAAAGCTAGGTATCAGACGGTTCAAATCATCGCCTGTGCCACCGTAAGGTGCTTCTTCTTTATTATTAGAAGGAAGGAGTTCTATAAGGGTTCTTATACCGTTCAAAAGTTGTGTCTCGTCTTCAAACACCACATCAATCATACCGGATTCTTTTGCATTAAAAGCGGAACCACTTAACGTATCATTCGATGCTTTGGTATGGTCCAAAGTATTGGCACTATTTAAATACAAGGATGTTGACTCTTTCTTCATAAAAGTGAAGTCAGCCAATGAAGGTATCAAAGCGCCGTTGCCACCACAAGTCCCTAAAACAGCCATGATTTGGGGTATAACACCCGATGCCATGGATTGCTTAATAAATATCTGTCCATACCCTTCTAGGGCGTCTGTACCTTCTTGCAGGCGCATGCCGGCAGAATCTAATAAGCCTACGATCGGTGCGCCTGTTTTGATTGCAAGGTCATATAATGCTACAATCTTTTTTGCATGCATTTCCCCAAGCGAACCACCAATCACGGAAACATCCTGACTAAATACATACGTTAAGCGTCCTTCCACCGTACCATAGCCGGTCAAAACGCCGTCAGCAGGTGCTTCTATGGTCGTCATGTTATAGTCTGTCTGTCGTGGTTTAACAAAAGCACCTATTTCTACAAAAGAATTTTGATCCAATAATAGATCAATACGATCTCGTGCAGTACTGCGACGGTTAGTGAGTTTTTCCAAATCTTGCTGCATACTCATGCATTAACCTCCAAATATAAAGTTGCATTTATTTAAAGTATTTGACAACATACCATTTTATGAAATCGGTGGTTATATTGCATAAGTATTTTAAATAAACACAAGGATTTTGTGTGTAATATACCAAGTTCCAACGACTATTATTGTAACTCAGCCCTACTAAAATAGCAATAGGGTTTGTAATTTTTTTAACGATATATGGCTAAAGGGTCAAAATTAAAAAAAGCCGAGACCGCCTCTACCATCCTTAAAGTTGCTTCAGATAGTTGATTTCATCTCGGTTTAATGGACGGTATTGTCCGTATTTAAGACCTGCCATCGTGATTGTACCAATAGCTGTTCTTTCAAGGGCTACAACGTTGGAACCTACGGCTTCAATCATTCTTCTGATTTGTCTGTTTTTTCCTTCTTGTAAGATGACTGAATAGACTTGATAACGACTTGAATCTTTAATGAGCTTCACTTTACAGGGTCTTGTTTTCTCACCGTCAAGATTAACACCAGCCCGTAACTTTTTCACGTCATTTTCTGTAATAGGTGGTTCGATTTTTACTTCATAATGCTTTTCAATATCATGTTTTGGATGGGTTAGCTTATAAGTCAGCTCACCATCATTGGTCAGAATAATCAAACCGCTGGACATATAGTCTAACCTGCCTACCGGATATAATCTGTGATGGCTTTTAATCATATCCACTACATTTGTACGATTTTTCTCATCAGAAGCTGTGGAAACGACCCGAACAGGCTTGTGAAGTAAAAAGTATTCTAAACGTTCAACTTTTTTCAAATCTTTATTTTTATAGGTAACCACATCTTCTAGAGGATTAATCTTTATACCCATTTCTCTTACGACATGCCCATTAACTTTGATTTCGCCATTAGAAATAAGTTTTTCAGCGGCTCTTCTAGATGAAATACCTGCATCGGCAATGTATTTTTGTAGTCTAATTTCCATTGTTTCCTACTTTCTTAGAACCTTAAGGTTCTTCTACAATCAACACCAACTTATCCAAATCAATGCCCTTGCCTTCATCTGCTTGATCTACTTCATCTACGAGATCCGGATAAACTTCTGATACATCCTCCTGTGGTAATGAAAGTTGCATCTCTTGTTCAACTTCGTCTTTAAGATGGCTTAAGGCTTCTGCCCCAATCTCCGGAAGCTCTTTTACAGATTGCAGACCAAACCCTCTCAAAAAATCTTTAGTCGTACCAAAAAGAATTGGTCTACCAGGGACTTCTAGGCGCCCAACCTCACAGACAAGATTGTACTCAATAAGCTTATTTACCGCGTGATTCGAATTAACCCCTCTAATGGCTTCTACCTGAGCGCGTGTAACCGGTTGTTTGTAAGCAACAATAGATAAAGTCTCTATCAATACATCCGTTAAAATGAATTCCTTTAGCTTAAAATTAATTTTCTTAACATGCTCATAATATTCTCGCTTGGTACACATCTGAAAGCTCTCATCGATTTCAATGAGCATAACACCACGTTCATGTTCATCGTATTTATCTTTCATATTCAACAGGACGTGATAAACATCCTCCACAGAGAGTTCTATGGCTTCTGCTATTTTTCTTGTGGGCACCGCCTCACCCATAGAAAAAAGTATGGCTTCAATGGCTGCTTCAGTTTTACTAAAATTCATGTTTTTTCCTTCTTACATAATATTTTTAAGACCACTTCTTAAATGCTTTTGCTTTTTGGATATGGGATTTTAAACAAATCGAATAATAAGGTCATCAAAAACTTCCGTTTGAATAACTCGTATACTGCCCATTTTCATCAACTCTAGTACGGCAAGAAAAGTAACAATCATTTCTACTTTCGTACTTAGATTATCTAATAAATCTGCGAAACTAAGAGAACTATAATTTTCTCTTAAGTTCAGTAATTGTTCAATCTTTTCTTGTACTGTAAAAGCCTCTTTTTTAATATCACCAAAATGACTTCTAACCACATCCATCTTGTCTTCATTCCTCTTAAGAACCGATTGAAAAACTTGATATAATTTCCCAAAATCGATGGACTCAAGTAGAGCTGAAGTATCTGGTGCTTGAGTATAATTCTTCACTTCCTCCGGTATACTTGCTTCTTTGAAAAGAATCTTGTCTGCTTGATTATGACGTTCCTTCAAATCCATGGATATCATCTTATATTTACGATATTCCAGAAGCTTTTCTACCAAAACCGCTCTTGGATCTTCATTCTCTTCTTCATCTTCTTCATACTTGGGTAATAGCATCTTCGATTTAATATTAATCAAAATGGCAGCCATCTCAATGAACTCAGACATAACCTCCATCTGACCTACTTCCATATGACGCATATGCTCCAAATACTGCTTGGTCACCACCACTATGGGTATATCATATATATTTAATTTGTTTTTATCAATAAGATGCAGTAAAAGATCCAAAGGACCTTCAAAATTATCCAGTTTAACTGATAGGACCATATTTTTCTCCTATACCATTAGATTAAGAATTGGGTTCAGAATCTCTCTTGCAAGTATTTCTACGATATTAAAAGCAATCATCAGTATAAAACCGGCATGAATGTATCGCTGATTTTGGATGAGTTTAAAATAGTTATTAGGTGAAAAAGAATATATTATCTTACTCATATCCAGCGGAGGTACAGGAAACAGGTTCACCAAGAAAATAACCATATTAAAAACCACCAGTTTATAAGCACCATATATAATGAATGGATTCGCTTTGACCTGTATCAAATAATTGAAGATTGGCAACATAAACAACATAAATAGAAGACTGGCCAGCTGACCCGATAACATTAAGGGTAATAGGCTTCTTTCTTTGTCTTTAAGTCGATTTGGGTTGTATTCAAAAGGCTTTTGCCATCCAACACCAAAGGTTGAAAAAGCAAAAAGAATTAGGCCAATAGGATCAATAAACTTGGTTAGTTTAGGTATCACCATGGTTTTTTTTCTATAGATGGGATGGGTTAGGAAATGAGCGGCAAAAACTTTTGGTACTTCGTGAGCCACCATAACCATAACACCACACAAAGTATTGATGATCAATCGTATTATTAATATCGTCATGTTTAATCTCCTAAGTCATCACGTTCAAGATTTTGGGTTCAAAATTCTACCCATAAGCTATTTTACTAATAAATCACGGAAATAGCAAGGGATAAGTCCTACCTAAAGAAGCTTGGCGCAATCAGCTATGTTTTAAAGCTGAATGTTAGAGTATGACTTTTCTAGAGAAGACCAAAAAGCCTCTTTAGAGGCTTTTTGGTTACAATGTTTTATTTCAATAGGCACTTTATGAGTTTGGGTTTTTCATAAGCTTCTTTTTGTTGAGTAATCGCATCCAAAAATCTTGTTTCTGAAAGCAATGATTTTTCTTCGTCATTGGCATATACCAATGCAATTGTATCTCCTTTTTCAACAAAATCACCCAGCTTCTTTTTGAAAACATATCCAACCGATAAATCAATAGGGCTATCTTTGGTCTCACGCCCGCCACCTAACATCATCGTCGCAAATCCGATTTCCTCTGTTTCAATGTGAGCGATGTAACCGGTATCTCTGGCTAAAACCTTGCGAATGATGCTTGCTTTCTCAAAAAGTTCCGGTTGATCAACATAAACGGTATCGCCACCTTGAGCTTTAACAAATTCTTTGAACTTAGCAAGCGCTTGACCGGATATTATGGTTTCCTTAAGCATGGACCTGGCCTCATTTTCATCTTCTGTAAGCTTAGATAAGAGTACCATTTGTGTTCCTAGTTCTAAGCATAAGGTCATCAAATCCTCAGGGCCATTACCCTTTAAAGTCTCTATGGCTTCAATAACCTCTAAGGTATTACCTACAGCACAGCCTAAAGGCTGATTCATATCCGAAACAAGGGCTATGGTTTCACGTCCATAACCGTTTCCAATATCGACCATAGCCTTCGCCAGCTTAATGGCATCCCCTTCATCACGCATAAAGGCACCTGAACCGGTTTTTACGTCCAGTACGATGGCATCTGCACCGGAAGCAATCTTTTTACTCATGATGCTACCGGCAATCAATGAAAAACTGTCAACGGTGGCGGTAACATCACGTAAAGCATATAGCTTTTTGTCTGCCGGAGCAAGATTGGCGGTCTGCCCTGCTATCGCCATCTTAATGGTATTAACATTGTTAATAAATGCTTCTTCTGACATATCTGTATTAAAGCCTGCAATGGCCTCCAACTTATCGATTGTTCCGCCTGTATGGCCAAGACCTCTCCCGGACATTTTTGCTACCGGTATACCTAGCGCCGCAACCATTGGCGCCAATACCAACGATGTCTTATCGCCAACGCCGCCTGTACTGTGTTTATCCACTTTGATACCATCAATCTTTGAAAGATCCAACATATCACCGCTTTTTGCCATTGCCAGGGTTAATGCCAATGTCTCATCCTTGTTCATCCCCTGAAAATAAATGGCCATTAACAAGGCTGACATTTGATAATCCGGTATAGCACCTTTTGTAAAGCCTTCCACCACATAGTTGATTTCTAGATCTGTTAATATTTCACCTAATTTTTTCTTTTCAATGACGTCATACATTCTCATAGTCTCATCTCCATTGTTTCAATATTTGTTAAAGCTAATGCCATAGTTCATTGTCCGTTGTCCGTTGCATGTAATGACATTATATCATATTTGTTTCACTTTGAAAACAGCGAACCTATGCAATTGCATAGGTTCGCTGTTTAGATTAGTTATCACTATACTCAATAACCGGTTTAGATTTTTTAGGCTTTTCATGGGTATAACTGTAACCCTTTTTATAATAGTCATAATAGTCATTTCGCTTCATATCCACTTTACTGATTAAAATACCCAACATATTGGCATCGATTTTCTTAAAAGCTGCTATGGCTTTATGCACTGTGCTTTTCTTTGTTTCATTTGCTGCAATCACTAGAACAACACCATCGATCATTCTGTTGAGAACAACCGCATCTGTTACACTTAGAACTGGCGGTGCATCGATTAAAATCATATCATACTTTTTTCTTGCCTCAAGGACAATCTCCTCAAGTGCTTTTGATCCTAACAATTCTGCCGGTGACGGTGGTAAGGGACCTGCTGTTAATACATCTAGTAATGGAACTTCTTCAATCTGATGAACCGTATCTTCCAAAGTCATTTTTTCCGACAACATATTCGTAATACCTGGACTTTGGTTGATCCCAAACACACTATGTACTCTGGCGCGGCGTAAATCACATTCAACTAACAAAGTTTTCTTACCATCTAGGGCAAAACTTGTCGCAATATTGGATATACTTGTCGTTTTACCTTCTTCTGAAACAGATGAGGTGAACATAACCACTTTTTTTTCTGAATCTACCTTCATATATTTCAGATTACTTCTAAACATTTTATAGCTCTCAGCCGCTAAGGACTCCGGTTCATTGACGCTAATTAGATCTTTGCTAATCATGTTGTCCTCCCTTCACCTTTGAACTTAGGGATGACACCCAGTACCGGTATGCCAAATTCATTTTCTACGTTAGATTCATCTTGTATGGTATTGTTCATTGCCATTTTAAATAAGATTAAACCTACAGCCACCATCGCGCCAATCATTGCTGCTATCAAAGCGTTCATCGTAGCATTAGGACTAATTGGTGATGTTGGTATAATGGCATAATCTACAATCTGAATATTTTTTACACCAACTATTGTTTCAGCTTTTTCTACCAAGACCTGAGAAAAACGGTTAACAATTTGTGTGGCTCTCTCAGGTATAGGATCTTGATAAGTAATATTCATAAACCTAGACTCTGTGATAATATTAATGTTGAGATGATCAATAACTTCATTCCTTGTCGTCTTTAATTCAAGGTCACTAATAACTTCTTCTGTAACCAATCTGGTTTTTATGAGTTCCCTGTAATCCACAACAAGTTTACTGTCTAGCTGAAAATCACCAAGACTAATTCCCGTTATAACATCGTTTTCTTTACCAATAAACAAGGTGGACTCCGCCTTATATATAGGTACAACATAAGTAATCGTTGCGTAGTAAGAAGTACCTCCAGCAACAATCATAAACAATAAAATCAACCACCAATTTGAAATAACACCTCTTAAGAGCTCAATCAAATCAAGCTCTTGATACGTTTCATTCATGTTCATACCCTACTCTCATCATCTTCTTGTAAGACATTCTAGTTTAATAAATGTACATACTTGTTGTATAGTTCTATCGCTTTACCAAGTTCTGCTTCAGACAGGTTTGCTCTTAGGTAAGCTTTTGCTTCTTCTTCTTTTTTAGCCGACAAACCACCTTCTGCTAAGCTAAACAAATAGTTTGTATCCAACCGATTGTATATACCTGCACCGGCACTCAAATCGGAATCTGCTATTTGATCCTTATGTGTATGAATCTTCTCGTTAACCCATTGGTCCTTGACAACTTTCTCCGTGATGACTTCCCCATCACTCAAAGGCACCGTCTCCAGATCAAAAAAATCCACTTCCTCATCGGGTAAAGCATCCGCTGAATCATCCTTAATTATAGCTGTCGTATCCGAAGATAAAATAATAGCTGTTTCTTCTTCTGTATTTGTCTCTAATTGACTTTTGTTCAATTGTTGTATTTCATCTAACAAGTCTTCTAGTTCCTTTGGATTATTATCCATGTGCTCATCCCACATTGCTTCATAATTTTCCCGCAGTTTCTGCTCTTGCATTGCTAGAAGTTCTTGCTCAAACTGCATTTTCAAATCTTCCAAATCTAAGTCCTGACTTGGACTTTGATTTGACATGACAAATGGGATACTAAAGCCAATCACAGCACACAAACTTAATAGGCCAAGGCCAATCACAATCTTCTTTAACATTACCTTAACCTACTCTCTTACTCCGTTACCGTTTCTCCTTCTGTATCATTCGCTTTAATCACGACAACCGTTTCTATATGTGTAGCCATTCTATAGAGCATAACAACTGCTTCCGCTCTGGTTGCAAATCTTTTTGCCTTGAAGTTTTTCTTACCATCTTCGTCATATCCTTGAATAATACCCAATTTAGCAGCAAGGGCAGAACCTTTTTTCGACCATGCTTCAATAAGGTCTTTATCCTCATAATCATTTAGTAAGACATCAATCTCTTCATCTGTGGGTTCTTCTACTTCTCTGGACTCTAACACGCGACTAATCATTGTTGCCATTTCTTCACGCGTTACTTTTTGATGTGGCTTAAAAGTATTATTACCATAACCCGTTATAATGCCACTTTCAGCTGCCGCTCTCAAATCATCATAGAACCAATCAGAGGACATGATATCTTCAAATTCATTCACTTCTGTTGTTGGTATGAGTTCCAGCATTCTAGATAACATAGAGGCAAATTCAGCTCTTGTCACAAACCCGGAAGGATCAAACCTCGTTTCAGATTTACCTTTGATAATACCAAAAGCAAATAAGGATTCTATGGCTTCTTTTGCCCAGTCAAACCCGAAGGTATCTAAAAATGTAGGTAAGGCTAAAGCTATATCTTCGTCCAGTAAATCAACTGTTGGTTTACCACCACCGCCACCAGCCGTTCCACCACCAGCTCCGCCACCAGTAACAAGACGTACAAATCCGAATCTATTGAAATATTTATAGAGTTGATTTCTGTCATTAGGTGAAGCTGTGTTATAAAAATCAACAAAATCTTGTAGACCATCTAACACTGTGTCAGCATGATCTATACCATCTTTTAGTTTTGAATTGGCAATGGTAATTATTTTTTGAGCTTCTGCTCGATCAAGGGTGAAGCTTCCATTTGGTGTTTGCGCTACTAAAAAAGGAACGGAAATACCGAGTGAATTCAAAAGTAATGCGTCATTTAATAAATCAAACAACTTGTCCATTCTAGCAAATCCGGCATCTAAGGCTGCTATATTGGCACCTGCCGCCTCCAGAGCCGCTCTAAAATCACTTTCCCTAGCTTCAATGGAAGCTCTAAAAGCAGCTTTATCTGCAGGTCTATTGGGATTAGGACTTAGGCCTAAGTATTCTTTGAGTTTTTTCTCATCATATGTTTCCACCATAATGTAGTCAACAAACACTTCCATAGCTTCTAAGGACACGCCAAAGGACTCTAATCGATCTTGTTGTCCACTGGTTAGGCCGTTAAACGCTTTTTCATAAGCTTCTAACATATCTTCTTTTTCGTCCACTTTACGAATAACTGCTATAAGATCAACAAACTGATCCTTATGTTGTAAATCAAAAACATGGTCTACAAATGCTGTCACTAGATCCGGATCCGTCGACTCCGCTCCAAATACCTGCACCGCAAATAAATTAAGTAACATGGTTAATGCCATTAATGTTGCTAATATCCTCTTCATTTTTATACTTCCTTCCATCCTCGTCATGATTTATGAATATGTTGCCCCTTATTATACTGAATCTCTATCTCTATGACAGTATAAGTCTTATTTCATTACATATAGTTAGAGGGTCAAAACTATGTTTCTCTACTATGAACTTTAAAGTTATGACACTTTTACTAACCATTATATTATACTAAAATAAACACGTTAATACAATGTATTTTAAGTATGTCTATATTTTTTACTCAGATATAAAATAAATTTAATCAACATAAGTATTAATAAGCATATTATCGTTCCGACTGTAGCGCCAAAACCATCTAAAACCACGTCATCCAGAGAAGACGTACGTCCAATAAAACTTTGACGGAATTCATCCATAACAGCAATCAAAGTCGGCAGGCTTATGCCAAGAATAAATGCAAGATGATAACGTCTATGGTAATAATAGGCCAGTAATGTGACCATAAAACCTAAAACAAGATAAATACCCACATGAGCACTCTTTCTTATAAGTGAATTCGATGTCTCATATTGACCTTGTAAGACGATATTTTTAAAAAAATAAACAGCCTTTTCATAGATTATTGTTTCTGTAAAGTCAAGATGATCATCCAACGTATAAAATACATCTACTGCGCCCCTAGATTGCCAATTGGATGTATTGGGCGGCTGAGATGAAAAATAAAAAATCAGACCAATCCATCCCATAACAAATAGCCCCAACAGGAGCAATATATATGGATGTCTCATTTTCTTTTGCTGATGATGGTTTTGATTCTTATTCACGTTACACCTCTGTTTTCTAGCTATTGTGCCTGGTTATGAGTCTCTTTATTAGTAAAGTAGAGGCATGGAGGATAAGAAGTAAATCAACTGTGATACAAGTATTGCTATAAACACGCCACCTATAATATCCGACGGGTAATGTAGACCTGCCATAACTCTAGAAAAACCTGTTAAGACAGCCAATAATATTCCAATGCTACCTATTAATGGATGAACCCACATCATCGCTATTGCTATTGCAAACGCAGATGTACCGTGCTTACTTGGAAAAGAGGCCCCTTTCTCATGAGTAATCAAAGGCTTAATATCAAAGGTTTCAAAAGGTCTTTTTCTCTTAATGAATCGCCGAAGGATCATAACTGAGAGTAAAGACATTGCCGGTCCTATTACATAGGGTATAAGCATGAGGTCTTTAGTTATCAATAGCTGTAAAAGAAAACTACCATATATAACTAAAAAAAATCTAGATGAATAGACAGCAATAAACTTCATAACATATGCAACTTCTTTGTTTTTCATCTGACCCATTAGTAAAAAAAATATTTTTTCATCAAGAATCTTCATGTTTGACTCCTAAAATCCGAACAAAAAGTGTGATTTTCACGATCTGTTCCATTAAGTTATACAAACCACTTTAAACCAAGCGCTTAGAAATCATAGGTAAAAGTTAAACTATTAAACCTTTTTAATTAGTTCTTCTTTTATTAACCTATCCAACAGTTCTAACAAATCAACTTCACAAGTAACCCTGTCAACATCATACTCTTTCATCAACAATATAACGAGCTCCTCTACTAGCAAAGGTTGTTCAATCAATTCCCAAACACGCGTCCCTATAAGATCTAAGGTATAGTATTTGCCTTTTTTCTCGCTCATCATACCAAGTTCGCCATCCATTATGGTTGTTGATATATCCTCGAGTCTGATGATTCTATCCGTTAATTCAAGTTTTTTAATGGTCATCTTGCTTCCTCCCATTTTCATGCTATCTCTATCATTATAGTCCTAATATTGTTCAAGTGTCAAAATGAATTTTCTCTAAACGCACACACTAATAGCTGATACACTCCTAACTATATATTGTATGTAAAAGTTCAACCATATAGTTTTGACATTTTAGCCATAATTAATTCCATTTGTCGATTCAATGAAAAACCATGAATCGGTCTTGTAATTCTATATACTTTAATGATTTTTGCTATAGATGTGCCATACCTAAAATGCTCTTGTGCTAAACCCATCGCACCAATCATTTGTACATTATATGTGTTAGCAATAACACACCTAAGCTTCTCGCCACCAAATAATTCTTCTAATATAACTTCATTTTCACCCGCATCCACGTGTGTGGTTATTTCAAATAGAGCAACTAAAGGTGTCGGTTTCTTTTGAAATTCATCTTTTATCGGTATCAGAAACTTATCTTCATCCGGTATTTTTTCTAGACCAAGAGTATTGATTTCCAAAAACTTGGCAGTATCAATTGTAACTTTTTGAACAGGAAAGCCGTGATGTGCATACAGCCCTTTAAGCCAGTTATCATTTAGAGCGACTAAATCATCAGAAATCAATTTATAACCAGCCAATCTAAAGGCTATACCTAATGAAGACTTACCGGCACCAGAATGCCCAGATACAATAAAAGATTTGTTCCCTAAGCTAATACAACTACCATGTAATGAAAATCGACCACGTTGCATAAGTATTATCGGTAATAATAATCCATATAAATACATTTTTACTAAAGTATAATTTGGATTTTGATAAAGTTTATAGATGATTTTATTACCATTTTTCACATGGAAACAACCAATGCCTTCAATTCTAGTTAAAAATTCTTTCTCATTTGTCTGAAATAAAGCATGTTTTTTATTTGTTTCTTTAAGAAATTCTGGTACTTCTCCTTTAGCTATGGTTAAATCTGTTTTTCCACTATTTGGAATAAGTTCTTCTAATACAAGTTCTGAAGATAGATTCAATCCATATATCAAATAGTTGTTCGCTTTGATTTCTGAATGGTTCGTCATAATAATATACCATTAACCTTTCACCTGAAATACCTAAGAATATAGCTTTTTATGTCTATGCTAAAGTGTCAAAACTAAGTTTCACTAAATTCGCCT
>NZ_JCBCDA010000127.1:0-11500 GCF_059865615.1 Petrocella sp.
CCATAAATTTGCTGCCTTACACAGCACAAGACTGTCCTCTTAAGGAGTATTGGGCACGTTCAAAGATGAAGTACATCACATTCCTCCCCTGTGATAGACAGTTGACAGAAAGGTTAGGTAAGAGTATAATAAAAGCCCCCCCTATGAGGGGTAAATATGATTTTATAAGGAGGATCGGATAATGAATGAAAAAAAGTTTGATATTAACGGTATGACATGTACAGCATGTGCTTTGACCATAGAAAAACAACTCAGAAAAATGGAAGGTGTACAGTCTGTAGCCGTGAATTATACAACAGAGCAGATGCAAGTGACTTATGATGACCGACAACTGAATACTAAAGCCATCCAGGATGCGGTTGTTAAGGTGGGTTATGAGGCAGTAGATGCTGAAAAGATAGAAAATAAGGATGAAAAGGATACATCCTCTAAAGCTGAAAAACATCTAAAATATATGGAACGACGCTTAGTTATTTCTATGATTTTCACATTGCCGGTATTCTACTTGGCTATGGGTCCTATGGTAGGACTGTCGGTACCTTCCTTTTTGGCGGGAGAGAAGAACATATTGATGATGGCTTTTACCCAGATGCTTCTGACGATACCAGTTATGTTGGTTGGTGAGGAATTCTATCGAGTTGGTTTTAAAACATTACTTAAAAGAGCACCTAATATGGATTCATTAATAGCCGTTGGAACGAGCGCTGGTTTTATTTATGGTGTTTTTGCTATTTACAGACTAATCTATGGTTATGCCTATGATGACATGGTCCTAGTACATCACTATGGTCATGAGTTATATTTTGAATCAGTAGCGGTTATTATTGCATTGATTACTTTAGGTAAGTATCTGGAGTCTGGAGCTAAAAATAAGACGAGTGCTGCGATTAAAGAACTCATGGCACTAACACCGGATGAAGCCATTGTGTTAGTAGATGGAATAGAAAAAACAGTACCGACTACCCAAGTGAAGGTGAATGATTTGTTGGTCATTCGTCCGGGATCAAAGATTCCAGTGGATGGTATTGTTACAGAAGGGCATTCGACAGTGGATGAGTCTATGCTAACAGGTGAGAGTCTGCCGATTGAAAAAGGAAAAGAGGATAAGGTTGTTGCAGGTACTATGAATCAAACCGGTAGCCTTATTTTTAAGGCAACAGCGGTTGGAGATGATACAGCTTTAGCCAAAATCATTCAGATGGTAGAAGACGCTCAGGGTACGAAAGCACCGATAGCAAAATTAGCGGATCAAATCAGTGGCTTCTTTGTACCGGTGGTGATTGTCATTAGTTTAGTTAGTTTTGCCATATGGTTACTTCTTGGCTATGAGTTTGAGTTTGCCTTTAGAATTGGTATATCGGTATTGGTTATTTCCTGTCCTTGTGCCCTAGGACTGGCAACACCAACCGCCATTATGGTGGGTACAGGAAGAGGTGCCAAATATGGAACCTTGATAAAAAGTGGTGAAGCCCTTGAACTCATGCATAAGGTTCAGACGGTTGTTTTTGATAAAACAGGTACCTTAACCAAGGGTAAGATAGAAGTGGCAGACCTTAACGCACTTGATGATGAGACAACCTTATTGACACTAGCGGCTTCGGTAGAAAAGCATTCAGAACATCCACTTAGTCAAGCCATACTCAAATACGCAGAGTCCAAAGGTGTAAGTCTTAAAAAAGTAAGGGATTTTGAAGCGGTTATGGGTCACGGTGTCACAGGAACTGTTGAGGAAGTCCAAGTGGTTATTGGAAATGAGAAGTTGATGAAGGATAATCATATTGATTTTGTAGGTCATGAAGGTCTAATCAACCAATATGCGAAAAGTGGTAAAACACCAATACTGATTGCTTACCATGGAAAACTACAAGGGGTATTTGGTTTAGCAGATACCATTAAGCCGGATGCAATTAGAGCGGTTAAACAGCTTCAGGCCATGAACATAGAAGTGGTTATGTTGACCGGTGATCACCAAGTTACTGCTGAAGCTATTGGTCAACAGTTGGGTGTGGACAAGATTTATGCCCAAGTATTACCGGGTGAAAAGTCGGACATCGTCAATAGCCTTAAATCAGATAAAAAAAGGGTTATGATGGTTGGTGACGGTATCAATGACGCCGTTGCTCTAGTAAGTGCCGATGTTGGCTTAGCTATAGGTAGCGGTACGGATGTGGCTATTGAGTCTGCCGATGTAGTCTTAATGAAGAACGAAATCATGGATGTGGTAACAGCCATTCAATTAAGTAAGGCCACGATTAGGAATATTAAGCAAAATCTATTTTGGGCTTTCATCTATAATATTATAGGTATTCCTATAGCAGCGGGAGTGTTGTATAAAGGATTTGATATACTCCTAGACCCAATGATTGCAGCTGCAGCCATGAGCTTTAGTTCTGTTTCAGTTGTGACGAACGCATTAAGATTAAGAGGTTTCAAGCCTAGATTAGTAGAGGATTCATTTTTGAATCAGAAGGATGTTCAGATGATGCATCAAAATGAGAATCAAAAAAAAGATAACATACAATCAGAAGTAACAGTAGTGGCACAAAATAAGGAGGATCAAGAGATGAATGAAAAAACATTAACAGTAGAAGGTATGACATGTATGCACTGTGTAGGTCGCGTAGATAAAGCGCTAAGTGGTATTGAAGGCGTTGAAGAAGTGCAAGTGGATCTTGAAGCGAAACGTGCCGTGGTTAAAACCAGTCAAGATATTAGTAATGCAACATTTGAAGAAGCGGTTGAGATAGCAGGCTATGAAGTGACAGAAGTTAAAGGATAGAGGTGAGTGCTTTGAATGAGGAACAAATAAAAGCCCTTAACCTATTAAAAACGGCAAAAGGTCAGATAGCAGGTGTTATTAATATGTTAGAAGAAGATCGTTACTGCGTGGAGATATCAACACAGATATTAGCGGTTCAAGGTCTATTGAAAAAAGCCAATCTATTAATATTAGAGCAACATATGAACCATTGTGTTAAAGAGGCCTTTGAATCCGGTTCCGGTGACGAAAAAGTCAAAGAAATCATGAAGCTTCTTGAAACGTATACGAAGCAATAGGTTTTTAAAGTGGGTCCCATGAAACCCCTTTTGGCTAACTGAAATTAAGCATTTGCGAAACCGAATGAGGAAAGTCATACTCTAGTATTTAGCTTTAAAACATAGCTGAATGCGTGAAGGTCCTTTCCTTTCGAATCGTTCAGAAATATGAGCAGAGCTCATAACGAAGCAAAGTTTCTTTTCTTGACGAAATGACGATTTATTACCGATAGTTACGATCAATTGATTTCTAAACAAAGGAGCTCAGTTGCGATTTGCTTGTAATCATTTTAAGCTAGCCCATTTTTTATTATTGTTCATGAATATCTCCGATACTAACTATGAACAAATGGAAGCATCAATCCCTTTACCATGATCAATAGCATACTTCAACTCATCAGCCGTGGGTATATAGTTGTTAGCGACCAATCGGCCATCAATAGCAACAATAGGTGCCAACTTATTAAGAATGAAGCGAATATTAGATGATGTTATAATCAATTGTTCTCCGGAGCCTGTATAGATGGTTTGAAGCTTATCAGCAACTTGCTCCATATTATGTTCTTCCAGATCAAAACGCGTAATATCAGCTAGAGCCCCGTAGAGTTCTTCAAAAGCTGTAATCGTGGATGTAATCGTATGAGATATGGGTTCGCAACCACTGCTACATGCGCTACATCCGGAATTTAAGGTTGCTGTTTCTTGTCCTTTAAGGGTGAAGATTTCTATATTCTTTCTCATAAATACCTCATTTCAGCATAAAAAATTGAGTGACATGGACAGATATATTATATTATAATAGCATATATCATTCAAGGGATAGGCTGGAAAAAGCAAGTCATCCTTCTCATTCATTATTCAAAATTATAGAAGAATTGATGTATAATAAATGATTAAAAAAGGTAATGCATAAAAAAAGATTGACGAATTACTTTAACAATGTTACACTTTAAAGCAATAACGTGAAAAGTCAAAAAACGAAAGAAGGAATGGAAGATGTTAGAAGAAATTAATAAGGTTGGTAGTTTACTTTCCTATAGAGAAGATATCAAGGTCATGGATTGTACCGTTCGCGATGGCGGACTAATGAATGATTTTAGATTTGATGAAGAATTTGTGAAGAATGTTTATTTAGCTTGTGTTAAATCAGGTGTGGATTATATGGAGTTTGGTTATAAGTCTTCAAAAGAGTATTTTAATGAGGATGATTTTGGCCCTTGGAAATTCAGTAAGGAAGCAGACCTTAGAAAAATTGTAGGGGACAATGATACAAATCTTAAAATATCTGTAATGGCAGATGTGGGTCGGACCAATTATAAAGAAGATGTATTACCAAAATCAGAGAGCGTCATCGATATGATTCGTACAGCGTGTTATATTCATCAAATTCCTTCGGCGATTGAGATGGTAAACGACTTTCATCTGAAAGGCTATGAAACCAGTATTAATGTTATGGCTGTTTCTCATATCAACGAACGAGAACTGGATGAAGCACTTCATCTATTGGGACAATCGAATGTGGATATCATATATTTAGTAGATAGTTTTGGTCATTATTATCCTGAAGAAATCCGTTTACTGGCTAAAAAATATTTGAATGTGGGAAAGCAATACAACAAGAAAATCGGTATTCATGCCCATAATAATCAACAGCTGGCATTTGCCAATACGATTGAAGCATTAACCCTTGGTATCAGCTACTTAGATGCGACTGTATCCAGTTTAGGACGAGGTGCCGGCAATTGTCCGATTGAATTGTTATTAGGCTTTTTAAAGAATCCTAAATACAGTTTGAGGCCGATGTTGAAAGTGATAGAAAATGATGTAGTAAAAATTAAAGAACAAGGGATTATATGGGGCTATGATGTTCCTTATATGATTACCGGTCAGATGAATATGCATCCAAGATCAGCCATGAAGATCGTAGGAACACCGGCATGGGGTGAATTTACTAAGTTCTATGATGAGATTATGGATGAGGATTAAATGAGTTAATTAGTTTTCTAAAGGGGTCCTATGAAAACCCATCCACAGTCTGTATGACTACGGCAAGTGCTTGAGTGCATATGTTTTTTATAGGACATAGAATATTCGGAGATAATATGAATTCATTACCATTATCGTAGATATAACACACAGCTTTTCCTTGCCTTACACTTCGTACGGTCAGCGGAAAAGCTGTGTATCATATCTACTCGGTAATAAGTCGTCATTTCGTCAATAAAAAGCACTGCTTAATCATCCTTCTTTTTTACATCCATGTAAAAATGAAGGACGTTCTACATCCCTGTAGAACTGTGATTAATCAGCGCTTTTTCTTTCCTCATTCGGTTTCGCAAATGTGTAATTTCAGTTAGCTGAAACTTGTATGCCTCATATGATGTGTTAAAGCAACCAGTAATACTATAATTAACCAACATCGACCATGAAGTTCCTGGAAGCAGTGTGTGTGATGGAGTAAGTCAGCATGGATGCTGACCGTCGACTTTTGGTGCAGGGACGCACCAATCGGAGACCGTAATCATACACACTGTGGAAGGGTTTTCATGGGACCCTCTTTAATAATTACATTTATTTTCCTGACTTACAAAGTCACTAATGACGTTTCTCTTAGTAGCAAACCTTTATTTCTCTCTTGAATCATTCTAATAGACCATTCATTTTGGAAGAAGATGACGGGTCGGTCATCTTTATCGTGTCCTACTAAAGAATCCATGGTCAAATTCAACTTATTCATATCAAAATCATCATTGACCCAACGAATAAAACGATAAGGCATACGCTGGGTATTGATTTCTACACCATACTCATGGGTAAGACGATATTCTAACACTTCAAATTGAAGCACCCCAACAACACCAACAATTAATTCCTCAGTCCCAGCAAAAGGCCTGCGATAAACCTGAATCGTACCCTCTTGAGCCAATTGATTTAAGCCCTTTAAGAATTGTTTTCTTTTCATGGCATTAATGGTTGAAATCTTCATAAAGAACTCCGGCGCAAATTGGGGAATACCTTCATACTCAAGGGCAACATTGTCGAAGGTTAGCGTATCGCCAATGTTGAAAATACCCGGATCATGTAAACCAATAATATCGCCTGAGTAGGCAGACTCAACAATGACTCTGTCTTGTGCCATAAACTGTTGAGGCTGAGCCAGTTTGACCTTTTTCCCCATATTTACATGATTGACAGTCATACCTTTTTCATATTGACCGGAACATATCCTTAGGAATGCGATACGATCTCGATGGTTTGGGTCCATGTTGGCTTGTATCTTAAAGATAAAACCTGTAAAATTTTTATCTTCAGGATCAATATAGCCCATATTACTCTTTCTGGCCATAGGCGGTGGTGTTATATCAAGAAAACTTTGAAGAAAAGGCTCAACACCAAAATTGGTTAAAGCACTACCAAAATAAACCGGTGTTAACGCCCCGCTTAAGATTTTATGAAGATCAAAATCATCTCCGGCCATATCCAGTAATTCAATATCTTCTAATAGTTTATCGTGTAAGTCGGAACCAAGAAGCAGCCTAAAAGCATCATCCGTGACTTCTCCGGTGACGATGTTGGCCATGGATTGACCATGATTACCTTCATTAAAGAGTTCAATCCGCTTTTCTAAACGGTTGTAAACACCACGAAAGTCCTTACCGTTACCGATTGGCCAGTCTACGGGGTAAGAGCGTATACCCAAGGCTTCCTCTAAATCATCAATCAAATCAAATGGATCTCGACCTAATCGGTCCATCTTGTTAATGAAAGTAAATATGGGAATACCGCGCATTTTACAGACTTGAAAAAGCTTTTTTGTTTGCGCCTCAACACCCTTATTACTATCGATAACCATAACAGCACTGTCCGCAGCAATAAGTGTACGATAAGTATCTTCACTAAAGTCCTGATGTCCAGGTGTATCTAAGATGTTGATGCAATGGTCTTGGTAGTTAAATTGAAGAACGGATGAGGTAACGGATATACCTCTTTGTTTTTCGATTTCCATCCAGTCAGATACAGCATGTTTGTTAGAACGTCTGGATTTTACGGAGCCAGCCTCACGGATAGCACCACCATAAAGTAAGAATTTTTCGGTCAAAGTTGTTTTTCCTGCATCAGGATGGGATATGATGGCGAAAGTACGCCTTCTTTGAATTTCTTCACTATAATTATATTTTTTACTTGACATGAGATAGCCTTTCTAATAAAAGTTCAATGTCCTTGTGGGCAAATAAGCGACATTCTTACTTCAAGATGTTATAACGTATGAAAGAGATTGTCAATTATTTTATTACAAACTCGTTGTCAATATCATTCATATACAGGAAGAGTCCTTCAGCCCATTTAACAGCATCAACATAGTCAGAGGAAAGTTGGTGGAGATTATATTCTATCATATCAGCATAAGCTTCAAGTCTGGAAAAATCCCCTTGTTCATATGCTAAGCATAATTGATATGGATAGAGATAGAGGTTTTCCTGTCCGAGAAAAGTTTTTTTTACATCCGGCGTTAGAGGAAGATTTTTTACGACTTCTGTCATAGGTTCTTGCAAGAGCACATCGATAACAGAGAGAATGCCCATAAGCGCTATTTCGTCTTCATGACCTTCCAGTGAAGTGGCATGAAAAGCCATATGTTCTAAAAACTTAGACCGTATCATTGCGGTCTTGACCAACTCACTAGCATGTGACTTACTCAGAGCTTGTAGGGATGCTAAGGAGAGCCACTTGCTAAAAGCATTGATTCCTAAAATGGAAAGGGCTTGATGTACAGAGGCTATTTGAGTAGCCAGTGAAAAGCTAGAGTTTACAATGCGTAATAGTTTATAAGTTAGAAAAACATCTATTTCAATGATACTGGTTATTTTTTTAAAATCCGGTTCCGGTTCCTGTAGCGCTTCAAAAAGACGAAGAAACTGGGCAGAACTTCCAGTAAGATCTTTGCTTTTTATCATATAAGGTCTCGCAAAAAAATAACCTTGAAAGTAGTCAAAACCTAGCTTCTTGGCCCATTCAAAGTCTTCGTGGGTTTCGACTTTTTCTGCAAGAAGTAACTTACCTTGCTTACTGAATTTGTAGCATATTTTTCGAATATCTTCTCTAGAGTTATTTAAAAAATCTACTTTGATGATTTGAGATAGACTTATGATTTCATGGTATGGATAGTCCAAGACAAAATCATCAATAGCAATGGTATAGCCATCTCGTCTAAGTTTTTCTAACTTTTCTAGGGTGTGTGGTTCCGGTTTGACATCCTCTAATATTTCAATGACCACGTTTTTTGTGGATAATAGCTGTGGAATGTCCAAATGAATTAAGCGCGCATCAAAATTAATAAAAGCCGTCGACTGTCCAACCAAATGATCAATACCAAAGTGAAAGTAGCTGTTCATGAGAAGTATGGCTGTAGCAATATCAGAGGCAATGCTTGTATTAAAAAAATTCTGCTCACTATCACGGTATAAGAGTTCATATGCAATCACGGCAAGATTCGTATTAAATATGGGCTGACGCGCAACAAAAATATCCAATTTGAGACCTCCTAATAGCAACTCAATGGTGAAACTCGATTTTTATCGAATATGCTTTTGGCCATTATATGAGTAATTTAGCCTAAGTTAGACAAGACAGTCTCATTGTACAATAAAAATAATATTTTGCATAGAAAAAAGGCTTAAGATATCAAAAGTATATAGTTGAACTTTCCCATTCAATGTATAGTTTTGACACCTTAACCATAGTTATGAATGTATCAAGATTCTGAGATAGCGAACATAAAAAAGACGGCTTCATTTTTAAGAAAATGTAAGCCGTCCGAATATTATTCTTTGGATTTGATAGCAATGTTTAATTCTAATGCATGATCGCCTTCGTAAGTCAAAGGAACACAAATAGTTTTTGAATCACTAACCGTAATGGTCATATCTTTTCCTACTAGAATAGATGGTGGCGTAATATCAATAATAATACCTTGGGTTGAAAAAATGGTTGCGGTGTTGCCAAGAATCATGTTGGCCAACTCGCTAACAGCACTTGCTGCCATATCATTCAGCTCAGGAACGGGCATGCCCATCATCATATGTGAAGCAATATTACAAGCCGTATCATTGGACATACTGAGTATAACTTGTCCTGTGAGTTGTCCTGTTATACCAACTAAGATGACAAACTTATCACCTTCAAAAACTGTTTTTGTAAGATAGGGTTTACCCATCTCTGTATCGATATTGCAAAAATCTTTCATAACCCTTTTAGATGCAGAGATGAAAGGATTGATATATTCAACATTTGCCATGGTATATCCTCCTAAATCGAATGTAATTGACTTTATGATTATAACATGAAAATATTATCATTGACAAACTTTCCTTAAAATAAAATATTAATAGTTTTAAAGATGATAGATTATAGTGTATAATAATTGTAACCTATATACTAAGGAATGACTTCGAGGTGAAAAAAGTGGCAAAAATGACATTTGAAGAATTAATAGAAAAAGTAGATGATGTACCGGCATTTCCTCAGACGGTCATCAACATCATGGCATTGCTAAAGGAACCAAAATCCGCTGCGGTGGATATAGAACGCGAAGTCATGAAAGATCAGGGATTAACAACAAAGATGTTGAAGATGGCTAATTCTGCTTTTTATAGTGGAAGGCGTCAGATAAAGACGGTTGCAGATGCGACTGTTCTTTTAGGTTTTGATACAGTCCAATCTCTGGTGTTGGCTTCCACTGTTGGAAAAGTAATGGAAAAAGAACTAAAAGGCTATTCTTATGAACGAAATGCCCTTTGGCGACAATCGCAGATTTCAGCGATTATGGCAAGAGCCATAGCCAAAAAAGCCAAATACTCTAACCCGGATATTGCATATACAGCAGGTTTACTAAAAGATGTTGGAAAAGTTATTCTTGATGAGTTTGTTCATGAATCTTACCAAGAAATCTTAAAGAAGATTAGTAACGAAGTCGTGCCCTATGTTGCAGCAGAAGAAGAGATTTTAGGCTTTAATCATGGTCAAGTGGGTGCCCGTATTGTTGAAAAATGGAATCTGGCATCTGAACTTGTGGATGCTATTGAATTTCACCATAAGCCTTTTCAGTCTATGGAGAATATCGAACTGGTATCTATTGTACATATATCCGACGGTTTGGTCATGATGATGGGTATTCATGAAGGAATAGATACCCTTGGCCATGAATTTTTTACGGATGCGGTTAAGATTCTAGACTTGGATGAAGCGGATTTGAATCAAATTATGATGGATGTTGAAAAAATTATTTCAGAAGAGCAAATATTTATATAATGGTTAAAGGATCAAAACTAAGTTTCACAAAATTCATATACCATATAATAGCAACACAAAAAAACGCTATACATTTGGGCGTTTTTTTGTGTTTGAGAAGTTGACTTAGGTGTCAATGGTGGTAGACTTTCGATATAAAGCCGGACTCATTCCTGTATGATTTTTAAAAACATTAGAAAAGTAACCTGGATTACAAAATTCAAGAAGTGTTGCGATATCCGTTACTTTCATTTGTGAAAATTCTAAAAAGTTTTTTGCAACCTCCACTTTTTGCTTTTGTATATAATCAGTAATGGATACGCCAACCTCTTTGTAAAAAAGCTTTGAAAGATAGTCAGGTGATAAATGGGTTAGTTCTGCCAAAGTGGAGACCGTTATCTTAGATGTGGCATTTTCATATATATGCTTAGCTACCTTAGAAATTGGAAACGGATAATTGAAAATAACAGTATTTTGAATAAGCTTGATACAGGTTTCAAGCATCTCGTATTCAAAGGCGATAAGATGTTCTTTTTTATCTAAACTTTCTATATGCTTTATAAAGACATCGCTTAAGTCGAAGGCGTCTTCTGAATTAACACCGGCTTCAATAACAGCACGGGTGAATAATGTGCATGAGCCTATAAGAGAGTTCTTTGTAGAGCGAATGGAATCTCTAGCTAAGCTTGGTTTTTCTAAGGCATTAATTTCTTTGAGGGTGTGTGCGGCACTTGATAAATAACCTTGTCTAATTTCTTTCAATAATTTGCACTCAAGAGCATAGGATGGATGTTTATAATGTATATCAAGATTTTTAAGTTTTTCGTGGATCAAGGAATTTTTCACAACTAAACCTCATTTCACATCGGATTTATGTAAATTATAACAGATTTTTAAAAGAATATAAAGATGATTAATACTATACTATACAAGTAGATGAAAGCGGATGGCTATTAAATTTGGTTAATCTTTTATATTTCTCTTTAGAGCAAACGGTTGCCCAACTTTTAAGCGATTTGCATAATACCAGATTTTAAGGGAGGAACAAAAATGAAAAAATTGTTAACAATGATAATGGTACTTGCAATGGTAACAGCATTGTTTGCCGGCTGTGGGAAAACAGAGACCCCAACAACAGAGACAGAAACGCCGGAAACAGGAACAGAGACAGAAGCAC
>NZ_JCBCDA010000002.1:0-1915 GCF_059865615.1 Petrocella sp.
ATATCTTTTGATATGTGGGTAGGGTCTCCCAGGCTAAGACACTAATCTTTCATTCCACAACCTCTTGATTTACAACTTCGGTTTACATTTACCTTTTGGGCTTTAGTTTGATATACAACCTCACCCACCTAGTTTCTGTTCGTAGGCTCAAGAATTTTGCTACACCACTTCCTTCATCTATATCATTACTGATACCAACTTATGGTTCGCTACACTTGGCGGTAAATACCCGTGGCTAGACTTTCACTAGCTAGATTAGTGCCATGCCTGGCACACATATAAGAACCCATAGAGGAACATATGAATCTGTCCTCTATGGGTTCTTATGTTGATAACACTATTTTTTCACTATTATGAATTATACAATCACTTTCGCTTTATATACGATTTTTAACAAGATTGGCGTAATCAAGGTTGTTACTAGGACTACCATAATTAGAGGGGCAAAAATCTGATCAGTAATTAATCCCACAGACATACCTTTGCTGGCCACAATCAGAGCCACTTCTCCCCTAGAAACCATACCAACACCAATCCTCAGAGCATCCTTTTTGGAATAGCCCATGATTCTGGCACCGATACCACAGCCGATCACTTTCGTCAATATAGCAATCGCTAGTAACACCATTGCAAAAATGAGTATGCTAAAGTTCAAAGTCTCAATGGCCGTCTTAATACCTATACTTGCAAAGAAAATTGGAGAAAACAACATATAAGAAGTAATCTCAACTTTTTCATTAACGTAATCATGGCTGCCCAGATTGGCAATGATGATACCAGCCAAATAAGCGCCTGTAATGTCTGCAATACCGAAGAATTCTTCTGCAATATAGGCAAACATTAAGCAAAGTATAAGGCTGTATATGGGTACGCGCCGCTTACGACCATATTTTTCCGTCATATAGGCAAAGACTTTGTTAAAGACTAAACCACTAATTATAGCAAATACAAAAAATCCACCGATTCTCAAAAATATACCCATCATGCTCACACCATCACTGGCAAATCCCATAATAATGGTCAATATAATAATTCCCAATATATCATCAATAATCGCAGCACCTAAGATGGCCGTACCTGATAGTGACTTGAGCTTACCCATTTCCCGAAGCGTCTCGACAGTAATGCTCACAGATGTAGCGGTTAGAACAACACCTATAAAGATATTTCGTAGCATCTCAATCTTTGAAGCCTCTGTAAGCGTATCTGAGAAAAAGCCTGCTACTAAAAACCCACCGACCAAAGGAATAATAACGCCAAAGGCTGCAATCACTAAAGATGATTTACCGGTTCGTTTCAGTTCTTTGACATCCGTTTCCATACCTGCGGTAAACATCAGTAATATAACCCCAAGTTCGGCCATCTTATCAATGAATTCGGTTTCGTGTAAAATATTCAAAAATGTAGGACCTAAAAGCAAACCAGCTAGCAATGCACCCACTACTTGGGGCATCTGTAAACGTCTCGTTAAAAGACCAAATAATTTTGTGCTCAACAAAATAATGGCTAGATCAAGGAAAAAACCATAAGATAACATATGTAACCTCCTGTATATATTCATCTATCTATAACATGGAACCTATGAATGTCAGCAGGCATACATTTGTGATATGTCTGTTCCTTTGATATCAAAACATCCTATCTATCCCACGAAATCATCCAATGATAATTATATGCCTGTCTTTTTCAATAGTCAATATATCCACAAAGTTTCATCGATTTATATATATAATACACAGTTATGGCATATCATATATACACTTTGACTGCTTTTATCACCGGTAATGATCACTGGCCCTACGGTCTACATGGTAGAAGACCACATCCCCTTCCATAAGATGGATGCCGCCACTGTTTATCTTATACCCCTCTTTGGCCCATGTGTTGCCAAGGTCGCTTGTCTTATAGGTGTTAT
>NZ_JCBCDA010000132.1:0-1076 GCF_059865615.1 Petrocella sp.
GTAGATAATATCTTTGAGACCTACCAACCAACTCATGTCATTAATCTAGCAGCTCAAGCTGGCGTGCGTTACTCTATTGAGAATCCTTATGCTTATGTGGATTCTAACTTAATAGGTTTTATGAATATCTTAGAAGCTTGTAGAAACTTTCCGGTAGACCATCTTCTATATGCTTCTTCAAGTTCAGTTTATGGTGGTAATAAAGTAGCACCATTTTCTACTAATCATAATGTGGATCATCCTGTTTCACTTTATGCGGCTACGAAAAAGTCCAATGAACTGATGGCGCATACTTATAGTCACTTATATGGCATTCCAACGACGGGGCTTAGATTCTTTACCGTGTATGGGCCATACGGAAGACCAGATATGGCTTATTTCTCATTTACAAAAGACATCTTAGCTGGAAAGTCAATTAAAGTCTTTAATCATGGAAAGATGGAGCGCGACTTCACTTATGTGGATGATATTGTTGAGGGAATCGTAAAGCTTATAGGCAAAGCGCCTGTTGCCAATAATGATTGGGATGAAAGTGTGGATGATTTAAGTTCAAGCTTTGCACCATATAAAATATATAATATCGGTAATAACAATCCAGTGCAGCTTATGAGATTCATCCATGCTCTAGAATCGGCTCTTGGAAAAGAAGCGGAGAAAGTGTACATGGATATGCAACCAGGAGATGTACTTAGAACATATGCGGATGTTTCTGATCTTGAAAGAGATATTGATTTCAAACCATCTACGAGTATTGAGGAAGGTCTTGCAAAATTCGTAGAGTGGTATAAAGATTATTACAAAGTAGAGAAGTAAATCTTGTAGAGAAAAAGACTATATGGCAATGAAAGCCATAGTCACATATAAAAAGCTGAAACCATAAAATGAAAAGCAGAGGTCTTATTACAATATGACCTTAGATAATTACAAGGGAGAGTAAGAAAAATGAAAATAACAATAGCAGGAACAGGTTACGTAGGATTATCCAATGCCATACTTTTAGCACAGCACAATGAGGTTATAGCACTTGATATCATCAAAGAAAAAGTGGATCTGATTAATAACAAGCAATCTCCAAT
>NZ_JCBCDA010000029.1:0-2725 GCF_059865615.1 Petrocella sp.
TTTTGTTATATTTTTTATTTTATAATATATTATTGTAACTTTTATACATATATGGGAATTACTGAAAATACAGTATGGTAAAGCTTAAGTTTTGAAATATCCGGTCCACTGAGTTATTTATGAAAAATAGATACTAAAAAAAGGGTCCAAACACACAATATCCTTTGGCACCCTCTTCAATTCCATTATTTACTATTATGGTTTACACGGTCAAATACTGGCAACACTAAAAAAAATTCTGATATAAAATCTCTAAAGTTACTACAACCACTGATACACCATTTATCAGTCCATGAATGGCCGTGGTCACCCAAAATGCAGATACCTTTTTGTCTTCATATATTATAAAAGCATACGCTAATGGTAATCCAAGAACAAATGTAAAAAAAACATAATAGATACTATATATATGGCCTGTACCAAAAAATATTGCTGAAATTAGAACTACTAAAAGCTTTCGACTCTTAAAGAAATTAAATTTTTTCAATAATCTAATGATCAAAAATTGATATATAAACGTTTCAAAAATTGGTATTATCATTACAAAAATTAAGAATAATAGAACTAGAGGAACTTCTTCTACTTCAGGCCCACCTATATCTATTTTCATGAAATATCGATAGACCACACCTGATTAGGTCGCGTAATTGGCAGATGCCGTAACAGATAAGGATACGTTTTTGATTGTTTTGCTCGTTTACTCAGATTAGGTACAGGATAAAAGGCAACAATATCCATTTCCTGCAAATAACGCTTTACCAACCGCCTTCCGATTTCGTAGCCTAATTTGTGAAGTTCGTTTCGGATTCTGCGTACGCCAAAAGAGGGTTCCTTAAAGTGAATACGATCAATCGTATTTTTAATATCAATCTCCTGTTTAGTGGTAACTATTGGAACAGGTATATGATATGCAGTTGACCTCGATAATCCGAGCAATTGGCATTGACGCACAACCGTCAACTTCGAGCCAGTTAACTCAATTAATGACTTTTTTTCCGAAGTTGTAAAACCTGCTCTTGTTTTTTTTTAGATAATCGACATCCATAGAAAGTTCACCAATCTTCTTAATAAGGGTCTCCTTTTCCTCCTCGTGCTCTTGTATGACTTTCTGGATGTCCTCGCCTTTCTTAACAAAAACTGCAGGCATATTGCTGATGAATTCAGTTTTCCATCGGCTCAAAACTGGTTGAGCAATATTATACTTTTTTGAGATTTCAGCAAGAGGTGACTCCTCACGCAAGATCTCCAATACTATATTTGCTTTTTCTTGGGGTGTCCAAGTTCTTCTTTGTCTACTCATAGTCTTTATTATAACTTATTTTCTAGAATTTGTGTCCAACCCTATGTGTACATTATATTTCCTACATTGGAACACCTACTGGTTTTGTTTACATAACCGCCATCATAAATTGGTATTCCAGATTTATTGTTGGTTATTCAATCAGCAATACACTTCAAGCTGATTCAGTTACTAGAGTTGTTAAAGAAGCCATTAAAAGCCATGGTAAACCTGAAATTATAAATTCAGACCAAGGTTCACAATTCACCTCAAAAGAGTATATCGAGCTTATTAAGAGTTACAAAACTATCAGAATCAGTATGGATGGCAAAGGCCGTGCAACAGATAATATAGCCATAGAACGATTCTTTAAATCATATAAATGGGAGCGTCTATACTTGATGTATCCAGAGACGGTATCAGAGGTAAAATCTATCACAAGAGAATATATTCAGCATTACAATTACAACCGTGGACACCAAAGCTACAACTATAAGACACCGGCAGAAATCTACTATGATTCTGCTGAAAACGCAGCATAATCAGGAAAGGAGTTCATAACTAAAATTTCTTTATTTTATGTCTTGACAAGAGTGCACATTATATCTCACCTTTGAAGCATCCTGGAATCTGGATACAATCTCACCGGTTTTACGGGTTCCAAAGAAGTTCATTGGAAGTTTTATAACGTGATTGTAATAGCCTAGTAATAAATCAATGTCTAACTTCTGGCCAAGGTATATAAGTAAGTAACTTCTAAACACACTTAAAATAATCTTAAATAGAATCAATACTATGGCACCAATAGATAAGACATGTAGCGTCTTTTCTAGACCATATGGCACTACATCATCAATCAAGAACTTAAAATAAAAGGCACCAATAATACCAATGATTGTATATAGTATAGAGGCAAAGAAGATATTTACCAGTAGCTTCTTCTGTGGAATAAGCAAATGAAAGAAACGTTCAAACAAACCTTTTGTCTCTTTCCCTTTTTTAAAGGCATTAGTTGGTGTGATTAGTATAAGGACACCTGTCCACATCTTGAAGAACTCTTCCGGTGACATTTTTATAAGGCCTTTTGCCGGATCTGCTATTATCACTTGCTTCTTGGTTATTTTATGTATAACAACATAATGAAGCAACGTACCATCAACAACCACATGAGCTATGGCCGGTAATGGGAAGTCTGAGAAAAAGGCTTCTTCATTGCCTTTGACACCTTTTGCAGAGAAACCCAACTGTTCCGCTGCTTTTATCAAGCCCAGTGCGTTGGTCCCTTGTTTGTCTGTACCTGCTACTTCACGTATTTTAGTTATGGGTATTTTTAGGCCATGTTGTTTTGATATGGTTGCAATGCAGGCAGCACCGCAATCTGTTATGTCATGTTGTTTGATTACATTGTATTTTTTCATCAGCTCACCGTTCTAATTTTCTAGAGTA
>NZ_JCBCDA010000031.1:0-23725 GCF_059865615.1 Petrocella sp.
TCCTTTAGTGTTTCTTTGACTTTATCCCGCACTTTACTGATGGCATTTTTGCTTATCCATTGCTCCAAAGCATAATATTGTGCGCCACTTTTCATCTTTAATTTAACTTTCCTATTATGATATCCTAGAAAATCAAATCCATCTTTCCCTTCCCACAGATTAACTATTCTTGTCTTCTCCATGCTTAGGTCCAGTTCCAGCTTTGCCATAATTAACTTTATTGCCTTATAGCTATAAGAGACATTTTTGTGATTCTTGCAAACAATCACAAAGTCATCTGCGTAGCGTATGAGCTTGCCTAAATGTCCATAGTGTCTTTCCCATATCGTGTCTAAATAGTCTAGATATATATTTGCCAATAATGGGGATATAACGCCACCTTGTGGACTTCCTATGTAGCTAGTTTCCACTTCCCCATTTTCCATAACCCCTGCTTCAAGCCATTTCCTTATCAACTTTACAACCCGTCGATCACTGATTCGCTTCTCCACCAACATGATTAGCTTCTTATGATTTATATGATCAAAGTAGCCTTTAATGTCCGCTTCTAAAACATACATACCTTTATTATTACAGGCTTTTCGTATGTTTTCTAATGCTTGGTGTGCATTTTTCTTTGGCCTGAATCCATAGGAGCAGTCTTTAAAGTCTGCCTCAAATATCGGTTCTATAACTATCTTTGTTGCCGTCTGGACAATTCGGTCTTTTACCGCTGGTATTCCAAGTGGTCTTTCTTTTCCATTTGCTTTGGGGATGTACACTCTTCTTACTGGCTGTGGCTTATACTTACCTTGCATTAAGTCTTCTTGAATCTCTGCAATCAGTTTCTCCACACCATAAAATTCAATGTCCTCTATGGTTTGCTTATCGATTCCTGCACTTCCTTTGTTTTCTCTTACTTGTTGCCATCCTTGATAAAGTACATCTTTTCCATATACCTTATCGTATAATGCGTGATATCGCCTCCCACTATTCATCTTGGCTGATTGGTATAGTTTCCTTTGGAGTTGTTGAACTTTTTCTTTGGTGTTATTAGTCTTATTGACATTCACTCACTCGTACCTCCTTAGAAAACTTGAACTAAGCAGGGAACCTTCCCTCTGATACAGTTTTGTTGTCTGCACCGTCAACAGTAATATGTTCCCCTCCGACTTCCTTCCGACAGTCCACCATTTCACTTTCGCTTATAGGTTTTCTCGTTACACTTATGTTGTGTGTCGGTTAGGACCTCTCCAGTTCCGGCCTCTTACATTCACTACATACCGCTCCCCATACACCGGAGACTTCTTCACCAAAGGCTCCAAGTTCTACTTTGGCTTCCATGGATTTCGCTATTAAGGAATTAGCTCATCAGTCTCTTTGTCCTCTTTCGAGGTCTTATAACAGTGCTGCAGGATTCACTTTATGTTACGGTCTGTACCTTTGATAGAACCACTTAGGTCCATTTTCATGACGCTTCATGCATCGCTTCTCAACCATACATGGTCATATATCTATCACGCCCCTTGGCGGTTACGTGAGTCGGACTTACACCGACTTGCAAGTGGCCAGCTTTGCTGGACACGCTCCTAGAGAATAACAAAGGGGTCCCTTTCGGAACCCCTCAATCTTTAAGGATTAGATTTCAAGCAAACTTTTTCTCTCATCTGTAGGGATACCACCCGTACTCCAACCACGAAGTTCATAGTACTCAGGTAACAATTCTGAAAGTCTTGCCACATTACCTTTTGAAGGGCCTTCTGCAATAGGATCTTCAAGAAGTCGCTTAGGTAATGTATCTTGTGAAGGATCAACACCAGCATCAAGGTTAAATACCCTTTCAAGATTCCAGATACGTTCACCAGCAAGAAGCACGTCATCTGCTGTCCACTCGGTTCCAATAACTGCATTGGTCATAGCCGCATAATCACCTGCACCCATCGCAAAGGATGTGAATAGGCAAAGCCCGGATGAATCAATAAAAGCTGTAAAGTCTTGGAAGATCTTAACCCAAGCTGCTTTACCTTCAATGGTAAATCTGTCTAATTTTTCAGGTAAACCTAAAATCTCAGGTGAGATAAGGTAACCTCTTACGTGACAACCGCCACGGTTTGAAGTTGCATACTGAAGTCCTTGACCTTGGATAGCTCTTGGGTCATAAGCTGGTAATTCTTGTTTCTTAACAGACATGGACAGTTCAGGTACACCATAGGAATCTGCCAAACGATATGAACCGTCTGCCATCTTGTCGCCAAGACCTGCTCTCTCTCCAATACGCTTGGTCCATTCAACAACAGCATTGCTGTCACCAAAGTCCAATGTTAAACCATCTAAGTCCTCATCTTTGATGAAGCCTTTTTGATAGAGCTCCATAGCAGCTGCTATGGTCGCACCGGTTGATATGGTATCAAGACCATATTCATTACACCAGAAGTTAGATTTAATAATGGATGGCATATCTGAGACACCACAGTCACCGCCAAATGCCCAAATGGTTTCGTATTCAGGACCGCCGCCTTCAATATCATCGACTTTACAATAACGTCCACAAGCGATGGGGCACCTGTAACATGGGTCTTTTTTTGTCAAATATTTTTCAGCAAGGAGTTCACCACTGGTATCTTCCGCTTCAGAAAATTGAGATAATTGGAAGTTATTCGTAGGGAATACGCCACCTTCATTAATGATGTTAACAAGTACAGCTGTTCCATAAGTCGGTAGGCCCTGTCCTGTAACACCGTTTTCTCTGATTTTTGCGTTACAATCTTTGACGACAGCCTTAAGCGCTTCTTCGTTAGCGACGGCCACTTTTTTCGTACCACGGACTGTAATTGCTTTTAAGTTTTTGGAACCCATAACCGCACCAACACCTGAACGGCCTGCTGCTCTAGAAACGTCATTCATAACCGCTGCCATGTTAGAAAGTTTTTCTCCTGCCGGTCCAATCGTAAGGACTCTGGACTTTTCAGGTACTTCTTTTAGAAGTGTTTCTGTGGTTTCAGATACAACCTTACCCCATACATGGGCTGCGTCTCTGATCTCAACTTGATCGTCTTCAATCATAACATATACAGGTTTTTCTGATCGACCTTCTACAATGATTACATCATAACCCGAGAATTTAAGTTCAGCACCCCAGTATCCACCAGAGTTTGATGATGCAATTGTACCGGTAAGGGGTGACTTGGTTACAACCATATAACGTCCCCCAGTTGGTGTAGGTGTACCTGTTAATGGACCTGTTGCAAAAAGAATCTTATTCTCCGGACTTAAAGCATCCACTGATGGGGATACTTCATCCACGAATAGTTTCGTGCCTAGACCGCGACCACCGATGAATTTTTTTGCCTCATCCAGATTCAAATCTTCTACCTGTGAAACACCTTTACTTAGATCAATTCTTAGAACTTTACCTTGGTAACCGTACATATTTTGCCTCCTTCTCAAATTTGGTGCACTGAAAATCCAGTGCAAATAAACGTTACATTTATTTCCAAATCCTTTCCAAGAATGGGAGGCAGTACAGTTTCCCGTCCTACCCTTTGGTCAATGGTTCGTGGCTATAGCTTTAGAACCATTGACTCGGATTTTGGCTTCTTTTATTCTATAATTTCGATTGGGTCGCCTACTCTTATTTTACCTGTTTTTAAGACTCTTGTAAATATACCTTCTTTGGGCATAATGCACTGACCGACTTGAGCTTTGATGGCACAACCGGTGTGACACTCTTTACCAATTTGGGTTACTTCGTGGAAAGATTCTCCTATTTTCACTTTGGTACCTACAGGCAATGTATGAAGTATAATACCATCTGTCGTTAAGTTTTCTGCAAATTTGCCACTGCAAAGCCCTTCAATCCCTATCTTCGTCATTTTATCAATGCTTTCTTGAGCCAGCAAACTGACTTGACGGTGCCACTTACCTGCATGTGCATCTCCCACAAGACCATGATCCTCTTGAAACATGCCTTCCGGTATGGATTCTTTGATCACACCTTTTTCCTTGCTGATATTAATCGCACGTACTTTTCCAACAATCTCACTCATTGTCAATCCCCCTGTCTTTTATAGTGTCCCGACTTGCCACCGTTTTTTTCTATTAATCGCACCTGTCCGATGACCATATCCTTGTCAATGGCTTTGCACATATCGTAGATGGTCAGTGCGGCCACAGAAACTGCGGTCAATGCTTCCATCTCTACACCTGTTTTGCCATGTGTTTTTACCGTAGCTATGATTATAATCCGATCATCTTGTATCTCAAATTCAAGATTCACACCAGTGAGCATTAAGGGGTGACACATGGGTATGACGTCGCTGGTTTTTTTCGCCCCCATAATACCTGCCACCTGCGCTACATTCAGAACATCACCTTTTTTAATGCCTGCTGATTGAATGGCTTCAATGGTAGATGGCTTCATGACAATCTGTCCTTTGGCTACTGCAACCCTATAGGTATCTGACTTATCCGTCACTTCTACCATATGTGCTCTGCCATTTTCATTAAAATGTGTTAGACCCATATTGCCTCCTTTTTAGCCTCCGATTTGCACCATGTTTCTTAGGATACTTTTGCCGTTTTCCAGATTATGCTCTTTTGGTTTTTTCTGTATGGATTCTATAATATATTTTCTAAGATCTACGCCTTCATCTAGTGCTTTTTTAAGGTCGAATTCTTCGTCCGAGTGCAGACAGTACTTAAGTTTGCCTTCCGGTGTCAGTCTAATCCTGTTACAGTCCTCACAGAACTTGCAGGTGATTGGACTAATCAGACCGATTTTGCCTTTTCCACCGGGGAGTCTGTAATACTTTGCCGGTGATGCAGGGTCTTCATCTTCTACCTGTGTTAATTCAGGCACCCGTTCCAGTACCGTTTGATTAGCCAGGAAGTTGTTCTTGGACCATCTGGCTACTTCGCCAATGGGCATAAGTTCGATAAACCTGACATCTATGGCTTCCTCCTTAGTCATAGCGACAAAATTCGGAATCTCGTCATCATTAAAACCACCGATAAGCACCACATTCAACTTAATGGGGGTTAATCCCACACGCTTAGCTTCTTTAATACCTGCAAGCAAATCTTCCAAATGACCACCCCGTGTCATCCTTGAAAACTTCTCCGGGTCAAGTGAATCCACACTAATATTCACACGGTCTAGCCCGCTGTCTTTTAAATCCTGTGCTATGTCTTTTAAGAGCAGCCCGTTGGTGGTAAGGGCAACTTCTTTAATCTCTGTATGGGCTTTTATTTTTTCTATTAGCGTAAGAATGCCGCCACGCACCAGTGGTTCACCACCGGTGAGTCTTATTTTCGTGATGCCCATTTTTGCAAATATGCCAACGATGGCATCCATCTCTTCAATGGAGAGGATATCTTTATGTTCCATTTTCTCGATGCCATTTTCCGGCATGCAATATTGACACCTTAAGTTGCATCGATCGGTCACTGATAATCTTAAATAATTGATTTTCCTACCATAACTGTCAATCATCCTGTGCTCCTATCTGAAGTATGCTTCCCGCGTCATTATAGGTATAACCACCTATTAATTCTAGTTTATGCCTAAATCCCTCGGACTTCAAGACCTTAATAAAATTCTTTATTCTAGGTTCTTCCAAAACCTTATCTGAAACCAAAAAGTCATAGGCTTCATACCCAATGGGAATGAAATCAAGGCCCATGGTTTCTGCCGCCGCATAGATGCCAAGTCCCACATCCGTACCTTCAGATAAGACCGCTACAGCTACTGCCATATGGGTGGTTAACTCCCTATGATAACCTTCTATGTTCTCTGGATCTATGTCCCTCTTTTTTAATTCAAAGTCCAGAAGTTGTCGTGTACCGGCGCCTCGTTGCCTGTTGACAAAGACAACACCTTCCTTCGCTAGATCTTCAAACTTCTTTATACCTTTTGGATTGCCTTTTTTCACCATCAGGCCTTGAAGGCGCTTGACCCCTTGAATCAGTGACATATCCCCTTCTGGGAACATTTTTCTAACACTGGATATATTGTAAATCCCTGTGGTTTCATCGATGAGATGAATAGGTGCAATATGACATTCTTTTTTCTTCATGGCCATGAGTCCGCCAAAGCTACCGACATGGGTTGAAGATATCGGCATTTCATCGGCGATGATATCAATCAGCAGATCATGACTGCCGATGATTACCAAACGTTGTTCGATGTCCTCGAGTGCCTTCATTAATTCGACAGTAACCCATTCACCGGACTCAATCCCTTCAAAAAGTCTTGGAACCGTTAATATCCCATCGGCCCTTACCAGACTCATGGTGGCGCCGGCACCTCTACTTAGGGGTGTCACGATCCACTGATCCTCCACTTGACCCACTGTAACCCTTATGAGTTCTTCGTTTTTAACTGAGGATATAATTCTTTGGGTCAGTTTGGCCTTAACTTGATGATGGGCATAGGGCAATCCATACCAGGATTCAATCAATGGTCTAACAAATTTTTCAAAGGCAAAAAAAGCTGAAACCGGGTAGCCTGGAAGACCTACAATACCCTTGCCATCCATCTTCCCAAGAATCGTCGGCTTACCCGGCTTAATGGCTACACCATGAACAATCACGTCACCGAGTTCTTCTATAATATTTACAGTAAAGTCCTTTGATCCGGCTGATGAGCCGGCGATGGTCATAAGAAAATCATTTTCCTCGATGCCCTTTTTTATAGCTGCTGTTAGTATGGCAGGATCATCTATTGCAGGCGCATAGACTATAGGTTCACACCCTAGTTCTAACAATAAACCTTTAATCACACTTGAATTGGTATCTAGTATTTTACCTTTTTCCAGGGCTTCCATGGTTTGAACAATCTCATTACCTGTTGGCAGTATACCGACTTTTAGTTTATTAAGAACCTCTATATGATCTACACCACCACTAAGCAGTGCCCCTAGATCTAGAGGTCTAATCTTGTGCCTACTTGGCAGAATCATCTCTCCACTAATAATGTCTTCTCCCACTTGGCGAATGTGTTGCCAAGCATAGGCCGCTTCAATAATCTCCACTTGATCATCATCTAGAGGGGCGATGTCTTCAATCATGATGACTGCATCTTTACCCCTAGGCATAAGATTGCCCGTATTAACGTATTCATAATCATCATGAAGCTTCAACTTCAGGGGATTTCTTTCATTAGCACCATGGGTTCCTTCTGCAACCACCGCAATGCCGTCCATAGCTGCACAATGGTCACCTGGCGAAGAACGTTTGGCAAAAACTGCCTTGGCTGTTGTTCTATGTAAAGCTTCATTTGCGCCAATAATTTGTGTCCCTACAGGACTGGGCAAGGCTTCTAGGTAAGTTTTAAGTGCTTCTTCAAGGGGAATGTTGGTAATGTATGCGTTATCTCTTCCCATTAACTTGTCACCTCCTTGATTAAAGTGACTTCTACTTCCTGGCCTTTGTATAGACCTTCTTGTTCACTGGTGATCTGAATATAACCTGTTGCCTTTGTAAGCAAGGTCATAAGCCCGGATTTGCCTTGAATCGGTGTGGCGTAATAGATGCCTTCCTCACGGTGTAAAACCGTCATGACAAAAGTATCTTTTCCGGGCGCCGCATGAAGATTGGTGGTCATGATTGCACGGACTTTAAAATCATCTGATGGTCGCATCTGTGAACTTCTAATATATGGCTTTACCAGTATTTCAAAGATAATGGCCGATGCTGCCGGATGACCGGGTAAGCCGAAGACCATCTTACCTTCTACCTTACCGACGATCGTCGGTTTTCCAGGTTTTACAGATATACCGTGCATTAGAATCTCTCCAGTTTCAAAGGATTCAATGGCTGATTTGGTATAATCACAGGTACCAACCGAACTACCACCGGATAAAATGACCAGATCTGCAATCTGGGCGCTATGTTCTAGTGCCGCTCTTAAAGCTTCAAAATCATCTTTGATGAGGGCTTTATAAACCACCTCACCGCCGCAAGCCATAACCGCACCTGATAAAGTATATCCGTTGATGTCCCGAATCTGTCCAGGATTTGGCACTTGGTCACAATCGATGATCTCATCGCCTGTGGAAAGTATAGCCACTTTGATTTTACTTAAAACCTTGACTTGACCAAAGCCCACACCGGCAAGTATGCCCATATCATAAGCTGATATCTTTTCACCTTTTCTTAGAACAACATCTTTTTCCTTTAAGTCGTCACCTTTATAAGTAATGTTCTCACCAAAAGCTATGGGCTTTTTTATAAGGAGGGTCTGGTCATCTAACAACTCTGTATGTTCAATCATAACCATACCATCTGCACCTTCCGGTAACATGCCCCCGGTCGGTACATAGACGGCTTCACCTAGGTGACAAACCATAGAAGCGGCTTCACCCATTAAGACTTCACTTTTGGGCGTTAGAATAGAAGGTATGCTGTCAGAGGCACCTAGCACATCTTTGACTTTAACAGCATAACCATCCACTGTGGAACGGTTAAATGCCGGTATGTCCACCTGTGCGTAAATAGTTTCACTCACAGTGCGGCCATGGCTATTTAGCAAATGGACGCTTTCGCTTTTAAGTTCTATGGTATTGTCTTTTGAAAGTACGATGGCTTTTGCATCATGGAGTGATTTCATATTGAAAATATTCACAGTGAGGTCCTTCCATATAATGTATTTTTATGATTTAATATCTGGTTAAGGCGTCAAAACTATATAGTTGAACTTTCACCTACCATATGTAGTTATGAATGTATCAACGTAATCTACATATGGTAGGCGAATTTAGTGAAACTTAGTTTTGACCCTTTAACCATATCTATAACTTGATTTCTATAACTTAATTTCTATAGCTTACAAATCTATATTCTTTTACCTTTTCTCATATATACAATCTCATCACACACACGCTTCACTTGATCCAAGTTGTGAGAAATCATGATTATGGTCATATTCTGAAGCTTGTTTCTTTTTGTGATAGCTTCTTCAATTGTCATGGTGGTAGCCGGATCAATACTGGCTGTCGGTTCATCCAACAACAAGACTTCAGGATCAAATACCAAGGCCCTTGCAAGAGCTACTTTCTGAGATTCTCCGCCGGATAATTGGGTGGCCAATTGATCTCTCAGTTCTGTTACTTGCAACTCTTCCATAATCTCAAAGGCTTTTCTTTCTATGATTTTACTGTCCATATTTCTGATTTTCAGCGGATAGATAATGTTCTCATAGACGCTGCTTCTCATAAGATAAGGCGTTTGGCTTAGATAAGTGATTTTTTTCATCAGGCTTGGTCCAAGGGGTTGGTCGTTGTAGACGATGCTACCTGAATCATGGTTTTCAAGCCCGGCAAGGATTTTTAGTAATGTGGTTTTACCCGCACCATTGTCCCCTGTAACACCATATATGTTACCGCTTAGAAATCCAATGCTGTTCATATCCACAACGGTTTTGTCTTGATATTTTTTTATGAGATTCGTCACCTGAATATTCATATCATTCTCCCGCTACATAATGGTAAAGTATGGTGTTAACCATAAAGGAAATCAGTAAAAGTACAATCCCCATGGAAATCGCCACAGCATAGTTACCCATAGAGCTGTTCATGGCGATGTATGTGGTCATGACCCTTGTGTGGCCTTTAATGTTGCCGCCTACAATCATAACGGCACCCACTTCAGAGGTGGCTCTTCCAAATCCTGTCACTAAAGCAATCAAAAGTGTGATGCGCATCTCGCTTATAAGCAACTTCAGCGTCTGCAATCTGCCAGCGCCCAGTGTCATGCCAATCTGCTTTATGGCCGGACCTTGTTGCTTTGCATCGTTGTAGACAATTCCTAATATAATAGGGGTGATGAGAATCATCTGAGCAATCACCATCGCAGTCGGTGTAAATATAAGACCCAATGATCCGAGAGGGCCACTCCTTGAGAGGAACAAGGCCACCAAGAGACCGATCACCACCGGTGGCAAACTCATCATGGTATAGATGGTTCGGGTGAAGGTCTTTTTGAATCTAAAAGATTTGATCCCAAGGTACAAGCCTAAAGGGATACCTATAAGGGCTGATAATATTGTGGAAGTAAAAGAAAGCCCGATGGATAATCCTATAATCCCATAGACTTCTCTATCAAATCGAAACAACAATAATAATGCTTCTTTTAATCCTTCCATTAATAACGCCATCAAAAAGCTCCTTCATTATTTTGCATTCGGAAAAAATAAAGCTTGACCATATAGGTCCTGACCAAATTCACCAATCATCTCTTGTGTATCAGAAGATAGAAGCCACGCTATAAAGGCATTGGCACCACTGTTGTTAATCTCATTGTTCTTAGTAGGATCCACTGCAATAACACCGTACTCATTTAATAAAAGATCATCGGCTTCAAAAACGATTTCCAGTTCTAATGAGTCCTTCATAGAAAGATAGGTAGCTCGGTCTGTTAAGGTAAACGCACGCAGTTCATTGGCCATCTGGAGCACATCGCCCATACCTTTTCCTGCTGATATGTACCAGTCACCTTCTGGCTCGATACCTACTGCTGCCCATATGCTAAGTTCCTTTTTATGGGTGCCTGAATCGTCACCTCGTGAAACAAACTTGTCTTTATTGTTTTCTATGCTCTCTAAGGTTTCGCCTATACTAGCATATTCAAGAGCTTGTGGTCCAACAAGAACAAAGTCATTGTACATCACGTCAAACCGTTCCACGCCATGTCCTTCTTCAACAAACTCAACTTCACTGGCTTTTGCATGGACAAGTAAAACATCCGCTTCACCGTCACGTCCCATTTGAAGAGCTTTTCCTGTTCCTACAGCAACGACTTTCACTTCAATGCCGGTTTCTTCTGTAAAACTCGGTAAAATATAATCCAACAAACCACTATCTTGTGTACTTGTTGTCGTAGATAGCAATATGAACTCAGGTTCTTTTGTCATGTTCATAACTGCCCATGCCGTTAATACCAAAGCAAATACAATTACAACGCCAATGATTTTTTTATTCATCATAACCTCCCAAATTTATTATTCTTCTTCTTTAATTATATAGTAATTCTGTCCAAAAAACTATCGGATTATTAAAAAAAGTAGCGCATAATTATAAAAATCTTATGAGAAAGTTGTCTCAGGAGCGTCATCCGTTGATAATATAGGGTGGCTATGCTATTATGGTGATAGTAGGCAGACGCTTTGTGACCTAGGAGGCCGACGGATGATTCAAAATTTTGATCGCTATTTTGAGAAGAACGATGGTATAGAAACGGATTACATTAAAATCCTATATTATGATCTTGCAAAAGACTATAAAGCCACTTACAAATCTTACCAATACACACGGCTTTGTACCATAGTAGAAGGTTCAAAACATGTTAAAATCAATGATGGCAATGAGTTTACTTATTCCACCTCTGATTTTATTTTATTGCCCCCAAATTCCAGCGTCAAAATGGAAATGAAAGAAGATACCAAAGCCATTGTCTACGAGATTAAGGACAAGCTATTGGATGATATGATTAGAAGAATTGAGCATCAATTCGAGTACGAAGTGACAACAGCCGATAAACCGGTTGTGCGCAATCACTTGATGGCCCAAATCAAATCACAGATAGAGCGAATCAATACCTACAGTATGAGTCAGGACCCAAACAAGGAATTCCTTATTGATCTGCTTTCTCAGGAAATGGTCTATACCTTGATTAAAAACTATAAGTTACCCCTTCGTGCCCGAAAAAAAGAAGAGCCTGTGGCATATGCGGTTCAATGCCTCAAAGACCATCTCTCAGATTCAGATATGACGGTGAACGAGATAGCCTATGAACTGAACATGTCCCCCTCTAACTTGATACCCCTTTTCAAAAAGGCAACAGGGCTGACACCCAAGGCTTATCACAACTTACTTAAAATCAATAAGGCAAAGGAATTGTTGCTTCACAAAAACGTATCCGAGGTCAGTTATGATCTTGGTTTTGAAAGTATTTCCTATTTCATTAAACTCTTTAAGCACCATCTCGGACTGACGCCAAAACAATACACCATGAAATACAAACAGGATCATTAGTTATGGAACAAATGATCCAAATTATAAGTGGCATTCACCTTCATTACTTACGGGACTATTTTCTCAGCATCGCATCCTCTCACAAAGACAACGACTATTATGGCGAGCATTGGCATATACAGCTGATTCCACAAGAAGACCAGGTACACGGCATTCTAACCCTACCAAAAACCCATATCATATTTGAGGGAAATGAAGATATCATAAAATACCAAGCGAATGCCTATAGAATGAAGTTTTTATCTGCTGGCGGGTGAAGAAGACTCAAGTGATGCTACTATCAGCTGGGAGAACTGCCCCCTCGGTTAGGTATAAAAAATCCAAAATGTACAAATCACACCACCAAGAATAGACGGACAACATATGGTTGTACCCGCCGTTCTAAATGCCTTATTCTTGATAAAATTCATGATCATCTTAATGACATAAACAATAAGCAATATCATAAGCATCGATATAAATACATATAAGGCCTTATAACCAATTGCAAAGGCTATGTTAATCATTAACTTCGCATCCCCACCCTTATATAACACATCTAATAAAAATATGTTTGCAATAAGACTTATTACAAAAGCTATGACATATTCTATATTATAATCTACTATTAGTAATACTAAGTTGATTATAAAGGTGATGCCATTTAACCTATTACTTATTTTTCCAAACTTAATGTCCGTGACGGTTGCCATAACTGAAACAATGGATATAAATCCCCATCTTATTAATACCATTATGTCTAGTCCAATCTTTGGTTTTTACTTACTATATCAATAGGTATTTCAAATCTAATATTAGGCCCAACATACTCATCCAATAATCCTTGCAAGAATATAGGCTTTAAGAATACCACCACACTTACTTCCAGTTTAGGTGGGTTTTCTGTTGGCGTAATACTTAAAATATTAACGGCATATTCATAGTTGTCATTACGATGTTCCATTGTCGACATCGACAAGTCTAGTGCATCAACCAAATAATCTTCAAAATCATATTCAATCATACTTACATCCATCTGCGATACACCATCTATTCTATATTCATCATCCATAGATTTAACGATGGCAATATTCGCAGCTATTTGTAATTCTTTTTTAACTTTTCTTTGTGTTGCATAAACATTCTGCACTTCAATTATGATCATAATGATCACTAAAAATAGAAAAATGCCTCCAAACAGCATAGGTATTGAGGTTCCCGCATCATTCTTTTCATCCATTTTATCACCTACATTTCACTCGGTCTCCAATACACTTGCCCAACACCTTTTAATCTTTTCTTTATGACAAGATCATGGGTAATAGGGTTACTGAACATGGGATCCATCAATGTTATTGGCATCGTTAATTCCACATTCACATAGAAGGGTTCACCAATCTGAATAAGCCTTGTTCCTCTTGTACTGTTAATAAAATTACCTTCATAATAAATATTAGGACTAATATTCATCTCAAAACAAAGCGCATCCACCATATTTTCTATCTCCGTGTCTATCTCTCCAACACTTTGAATTTCATTAACGATTACGCTTGCAACATGAAACACATTGTCTCTTGTGACCAATGGCTCATACAAAGAGATACCACAATAAATGACACTTAGAAGAATTATAATAGCAACAATAACATAAACATATCCCTGCTCATCCTGTATGAGCTTTTCAAATTTATTTTTTACTATTTTGATTCCAATCTTAGAGTCCAAGAGTATCGCTCACCTTATCAAACATATCCGTTATTAAGTTAGGTAACGCCGCATTTATGCCAGCTACTATGAGTCCAATGACTGTAATTACAACAAATATCCCCGCTACAAACCCTACACCTCTTGTTCCTCCATCATCGCCTCTTTCATCAATCATTAAGTTTCTAAACTTTCCAATAACACTTTCTTTCACTTCATTTAATAACATATAGATTCTCATAACTTTCTCCTCCTTTGGCACTTTGTGCCATTATAATCAACCCTTATAGGTTGTTTTTCTTGTGTCAAATAGTACTGTTCATTAAAAACATGATAAAAGGTATAAAAATGATAATAAGGCTGGATACGGCAACGACCATACTCACAAAGTTGACTCTCTTCGGATACTTTTTTAATTTTTTTTCTAAGTTGGCGAGAGCTAGTTCTTTCATGTTTTTCTCTACAATATCAAAATAGGATGTTTGATCAATTCCTTTTTCCACTGCAATTATGCCTCGAATCAGATCACTCATTTCAGGTATTGATATCCTTATGTCCATATTCTCTAAAGCTTTAACCCTAGAACTCTCATCTGAAACGACGTCTGCGGTTGTCATCTCTGAGAGTGTTAGTTCAAGGTCATATCTTAATGCTGATGCCGTTCTTTTTTCATAATATATTTTCAGTGTTTTAATAACATCTTTACCGCTTTTAATGTTACTGATGAAATATCTTGCAAAATAGGGTAGCTCCCAGCTGATTTGCTTCTCCTTACTTTGCATTTTTTTGTTAATATAATCTTTCTTCTGAATGTAGTAAATGGGTGCTAATCCTAGAACACCGATCATACTGATCTTAATCCCTAATATATAGAACACAATACCAGAAGCAAAAATTAACAAACCCTTCGTTATACAGATGGCTTCATAGGTTCTTGGATCTTCGTCTATACCCACCTTTTTCAAACGATAGGCCATTTCTCGCGTCTTGTCCGGTGACATATATACAAGAAGTCTGATAACCTTAACCATAGGCATAAGCAGTACATCCATAATATGAACCGTTTTTTCTTTTTTTATCTTGGCTCTATGTATATACTTAGATGCTTTTCTATTTGGTATGATTACAAAAGCACTAATCAAACTATATAAAATCGTAAAAATGAGTATACATAAAGCCATGTTCATTAAAAACCGCATATCCTCTCACCTCCAATGCCCCACCGTTACTGTAATTTATCAATGGGTTTGTTTTTATTTAATAGATATACGGTACCTGCAAAAATAATGGTAAACACCAGCGCTATACAAAACTTACCAATTATTGTATTCACCAAATAGTGGTACACATCCGTTAATAATATTTTGAAAACAGGTATAATCGCAATGGTTATTATAACCGTTGTAAAATATTGGGTGAGTGCAGATTCTACAACAATGTCTGCTTTTCTTTGCATAATTCGCATATCCGACATTTTTTGCACGATTGCCGGCAGTAAGTGTTTGTTATCTTTATCATCCACACAATCAATCAAGACCAAACACCAATCTTCCCACTCATGATTGTCAATTCTATTCTTAAGATGTCCGATTGTCTCTTGAAGGTTGGGATTGATGACCGTACTTTCAATGTAAAACTCATTGAATATCGTTCTAAATGGTTCTACCATTCTGCTCATATTTTCTTTTACCGCTAACTTAATGTTTTCATTTTGCAAATAACTATTCGTAACGATTGATGTCACAAAAGGCAAATTATTATTGATGATCTTTTTCTGCCTTAGTTGAATAAATTTAAGTATCTGTAGCGGTATATAAGTTAAAAATATTGTCAATATAATGGATAAAAATCCGTTTTTCAGTATCAAACCAATCAAAAATCCACATACCCCACTTAGAATCGTAATTCTCATGAATTTGTCATATGTCATATCGGATTTTCCACTGCTTAAAGTATTTACAATTTCTTCTCTCTGTTTTTCAAAAAAACCTTTTTTTCTCTTTGTAAGTTGATCTCTTTTAATGTCTTTCAGTCTTTTTGACATATTTTTTTCAAACAATGTAATTTCAAATATATCGTTAGCATCAATGACCGTAAATATTAGAAGTGTTAACGTTACAAAAATTATAATATATACCAAAGTTGTATTCACAAGCGCTCACCTCTATTCAAATATAAAATCATCCATGACTTTTTGCAATTCAACAGATTCTCTGCTCCATGCCTCGCCTGCAAATCTTCTAATGGTGTCGATGCCAACACCTTTGTTAAATAGCTTTGCTGCCGTTTTATCTGTTATGTGATGAACCTTTTCGTGTTTACCGATGATTTTTGTGATTCTTCCTGTCTCATCCACTTCTTTTCCCATTACCTTATATTGATACAACAATCTTCCCTTGATTTTCTTTTCCCTAGCCTCATACCCAGTGGCTTCAAAAATCTTCGTTACTTTTCTTGTTCTATCCGGTAATTGCTCTATAATTACCATAAAAGGGAATGCCCGTACAAGCAGACCAAGCAGTAAATCTTCTGACAGATTTGTTCCGGACATCATGCACATCGTCAGCATTCTAAAGTAACCACCTGTTACATCTTCAGCATGAAAGGAAGTAATGACTGCATGACCCGTTCTTGCAGATTCTTGAGCCGTCATGGCTTCTTTCCCTCTCATCTCAGCAGGTGCAATGATATTAGGATTAAATCTTAATAGAAGCTTTAATATGTCATCCGGAGAAACATTTCTTTTCTCATCCTCAGAAGGTCTTGTTTTTGTATGTATGACCCTACTAATTGTTTTCTTCTTATCTTGATCTTTATATATTAATGATATTTCTCTTGTATCTTCTTCCATTGTACAGATTCTATCTTTTCCTTCTTTAGCAATATCATAAAGTATACTTTGCATAAAAGCCGTTTTACCTGAATTTGTTTCACCGCCAATGCCAATGGACATACCATTGGAAAGTAAGCATTTAATAAGATCATATTCCTCTTCTTGGCAGGTTCCAATCTCCATGAAATCTTCTCTAGAAAACACCTTCATGCGTTGCTTTCTAATTGAAAATATAATCCCAACCTCTTCATCAACAATTGGACTAATTGCCGCCGATATTCTTAGACCCGTACCTAAAAAACTATCAACTTGAGGTGTTTTATTGTTAAGATTTTTGCCACCTAACTCAACCATTTTTCTAACGATGTCAATCGCATGATGTTTTGATTGAAATTTATCTTCAATTTTTTCCCATCCCTTAAAGGTAATGATCTCAATATCATCCCATGCATTACCATCAATCTCTTCTACATCATCTCTTTCAAGGTATTTTTCTAGAAAAGATAATCCGGTTATGTCTTTATATAATTCTTCCGCCAGCTTTGTTGGGTCAGAAAACCCTTCAACATTTAACTCTTCATGTTTCAAATAGTCCAGTATTTTTTTCTTGACGATTTTCTTTGCTTGATCATCATCGATGCTATGAATAAGTTCTGCTGTATCATTTTTGGTAAGTAATTCTCTAATTGTATTTAATGCATTTATATATTTTCCTTGTCGATCTTTATCATCAATTGCTTCATTTGTATCTTTCCCCTGTTCATTAAAAATCAACTTGTCATACGAACTAGATATGCCTTGAAGATTGGTTGTAAGTTTATTCTCCTGCAATTTTCTCCACCTCTTTTACGTTGGTTTCTTCTGTATTTGATACCTTTATACGCCCTTGTTTTTCATCCATATAATCAACAAATTGCTTTATCGCATTTAAATACTTTTTTTTCTTTACAAGATGTATTTCACCAATGTTTTCCTTCTCTTCAAAACTAGGATCATATGGAAATTCATGACAAGGTAATCCGATACAATTATCTAAAATATCCGACTTTCTTATATAACCTTGGTCGGCATTCAATACAAAGTCAGATTTCTGCGGATCTATTATTTTATTGATGAGGATTGAATGGGCATTATGATAGGTCATGCCTTGCAATGTAGGTTTAACCACCTCTATGATATGGTCAGACTGTTTAAATGCTGTATAGACTAAGACATCATTTGGCCTGTCGGTACCATCTACAATTAGGTAATCGAACTTGTTTTTCAAAGTTATGATAACGTTTTCTACATCTTCTTCGTTAACGTTTGTCAATGTCATAACATCATCTTCGTCCGCTAAAGAAATAATAAAAATATCCAGTTTTTCCACATGGCTAATACATCCTTTAATGATATGATCTTGTGGTTTCAACAAACCATTTGAAAGGGATTTTTCTTTACTAACAGATGTTCCTAACAATCTTTGCAAATATCCAAAAGCTGTATTACAACTTAGAATACCCACTAAATGCCCTCTTCTCGAATACTCCATAGCTGTATGAATGGATAAAATGGTTTTGCCGTTTCCATTCATACCCCATAAGCTAATTACTCTTCCCATTTTATAATCCCCCTAATTAATCTAAGCCAAAACCATGATCAACATTCCCACTATTTGTATTATTATTCAATGCATTATTAACCGGCTCATTTATGATACTTGGCGTTATTGTCCCCGTTGTATGTGTTGTTTCACTAGGATCAACATTCCCAGTCGAACCTATTGTTTCAGCCGAATCTGTGTTTTTCATATTTGCTACCGGTGATGCTTTGATATCTAATAGCTTCTTTTGTTCTAATATGAGACTTTCTTTTTTTGCAACATCCCTTGTTACAAACGCTATATGTATGATACCTAAGTTTTCTGCTTCAACCAGCTTTTTGGCTTGTTCCGGATAACATTTAAATATAATCGTACTTGGTATGTTGTTGTGATTAGAATAACTTTTTATATTGAGTTCTTTCTCTTTTTCTAGTGTCTCTGTAACCTCTTTAATATCTTCTGTTTTACTGTTTGTAATACCTACAACTTCTACATAACTCAACTCCGGAAAATCAATTATTGTCGCAGCACCTGTATTCTCAAGTGTCTGAGCCCCTTCTCTTGCCTCCTTTTTATACACATAGATCTTAACAACATCGCCTTCTTGAACTTTACCGGATAATGCTGCTGCAAGTGTTGGTACTGTTACAGCAATACATACTTTGTCATCCTCAAGATTATATAAAAAATTGTCTTTATTATCTCTTAGTTCCATGAATTTTTCAGAAACCAGATTATCAGAAGGAAACAGTGTCGCCTTGCTATACTTTCCTACAATCTCTTTCGTATCTGTTATAACGTTACCCGGAAGGTTATACTTACCCACTTCCACTTTTGTTAACATCTCTGAGGTGATTTGTATATTTGCCTCTATCTGGTCTTTTACTTTTACGACTTCAATAAGCGCCTCTTCTCTTTCAATGATTTTGGGTAGCCCCACAAAAACTATACCACCGGTAAAAATCAAACATACAAGCACGACGATTAGTTTTTTACCATCTTTTATTCTTATTCTTGCCATCAATCTCTACCCCCTTTAGTTTAGAATGTTATTTATTATTTTATCCACTTCTTGACTCTTCTTAAATGGTTCACAACAAGGAATATCCACACACTTCACGCTTTTAAACCGCTTTTTAAATGTCTTTGCCCCATTAATAATAGGGAATGCAAAAACGAAATTATGATGATTAAAAAGTTCTGATTTTTCATAGATTGCTTTTATACCGTCTACTTGCCAGAACTGCATACCTACAACGACAATTTTTCTATCACACCTAATAAACTCAGTAAAATTTGCTTGCTTCAAGAGGCTTTTTTTATCACTGCTGTCCTCTCCAAAAAATGTCATACTGCCAAAATCATAGATGATATAATCGTAATTTTTTTTATAAACCTCTTGCATGTTTTTCATGTCTTCCTGATACTTATAGATGTCGATATGATTCATCGTAGTAAATAAATCCTCATCATAGTCTTTTTCACTCTCGACTATAAACTTAAAACAATTCACATCTGTCATCTCAACAACTGCCGTTTTATATTTTTGTTGCGCAAGTACGCCTCCACATAAAAACGCTGTATGTGTAACACCAGCACCAACGCATGTTCCAGTAATACCGATGTGTATGGTCGTATTCTTATTCATTCTTGTATTCCTATTTTGTAAATCTAACAGAATCTTTTTAAGTTCATTGGCTGAAAAGAACCTCATTTGAGAATCTTTTTCTAGACATGTATGAATAATAGATGCGAATTCATCTGATAAAAAAGGGCAGAAATCTTTAATGTTATGATTGTTCTTAGGTGAATTTCTTGTAAATAGATAATACATCGTAGCGCCTAAAGCATAGATGTCACTTCGCTCATCAACTTTCTTCAATCCGCCTTCTTGTTCCGGTGAAGAAAATATCGGACTATAACCATATGTTATATAATCTTCTTCATCTTTATCAATATAAGTCGCAATCCCAAAATCGATTAATATAACTTTGTTGTCCTCAGTGATCAAAATATTTTGTGGTTTAATATCCATATGTAATATATTTTTATTATGAATATATTGTAATGCCTCACATATCTGAACCATCCAATTAATGACGTCTTTTTCTTGAAAATTCTCGCCTTCATTTAATAGGGTATATAGCGATTGACCTTCAACTAAACTCTCAATGATAAAGATACCTCTTTTATCTTCAAAAAGATCTGCAATCTTAGGCAGAGATACATGGTTTAGCTTAACCAGTATATCTTTTTCATTCATCGATCCGCTAAAGTGCTTTACAGCCCACTGATTTCCAAGCTCAACATTGGTACATACATAAACACTACCTTGGGACCCACTTCCTAGAATATGATCAATTCTATACTTGTTATTTAACAAATCCCCTTCTTTTATAGAAGGACCCTCACGCGGTAATGTTTGACTCATCGTATTAGATGCATTGGTTTCTGTAAGATTACTTTGTAAAGCGGTTTGTAATTCTTGTTCACCACAAGTATCACTTAATAAGATGGTACCCATTTCCTCCGTTAATCGTGTTGTATTTAAGTCACTTATTGATATGGAGGTTAGCTTACTTGAAGTTTGTTCATGTTTGATCTTGTTTTTCAATTTGACTATATAGCCAACTAACACTATGATGATTGCTACTAATATAAGACTTATATAAATGTATATATATTGCATATTATGTCTCCTCTATAAAGGGATTCTACTGATTAACCATAAGGATATCCTGATTGGTAAAACGCTTAATGTCTTGAAAAAAATCTTCCCTTATTTCATCCGGAATATAGACATAATCTTGATTGTGTTTGACGTCATTTGTATAATCTTTTATTATTTCTTTTGACTGATTTACAAAACTGCTCATGACCTGAGCGCCACATGTAATCCTAATACAATTTAATGCTGTATTAAATTCCAATAGCTTAACTCGGTCATAATCAAAACGATACTGTTCTTTTCTAAGCCCCATACGGTCTTTTTTCTCAATGTTATGGTTTACCAATAACATATGATCCTCAAAAAACATAAAACTTGACGATGTTTCTTTAAATCCGCCTGTTCCGGTCTCCCTCATTCTAATAATAAAATAGATGATAATGATAAAAGAGGTGGAACCAATTGAAAAATCACCCATTAATAATTTAAAAACTACTACAATGGCCCATAAGGCTATACCAACTTTTAATGCTGTTCTTAGACCTTTATTTGATTGATCTTTTTGTGCATATACCTTATTCAAGAAGTTATATGCTTTTAATTCTTTTGGCTCCATCTCATTTCCCCTCCATTAATAAGAAGCCTACCGGCACCTCCTATATATGAGATGCCAGAGCTTCTTAAAAAATTTACCCTTTAAATGCTTTTGATACTTCTAAGTCCGTTTGTTCAATAGCTTCTGCTGCCCCATTTAATTGACTCATGATGCCTTCAACTACCTCCGGAAATTGTTCTTTTAATATAGGTTTCATTGTTTCAAACGCTTCAAGAAAAGCACTTTGTGCTGCACCTTCCCAGTTGTTAGCGATTTCATCGATTTTACTAATAATTGATCCAACCTCATCAACTATCTGTGATTTTCTTTCCCCTAGAAATGTTGCCCCATCTCTTAGTTCTTGTGGTGTAATTCTAATTTGAGCCATTTTTAAATTCTCCTTTTTCATCATTATATTTATCACGACTTTCGTCTTTGATATCTAGTAAATCAATTTTTCCCCATCCTCTAGTACCTCTATATATCTATCTTGTGCTTCTTTTAACAACTCAATCATAAACTCTATAACCAAATTATATTTATCTACACTGTCAGCCCAATCGTTCTGGAATAAAGCAAAAAACTTCTCTCCGGCAGCGGATCTCCAGCTTTCATTGTTTAAAATATCAACTTTTTCCGTCAAATTCTCTTTGATTCGAACCATTTCATCCATCGCCTTTTTATAATCATTCATCGCTTCTGTAAATGCATCTATATCAACTCTAAAATCCGGCATATGCTAACCTCTCCCTATTGCTCGCCGCCTATATTGATTAACGGGTTTAATTCTTTTGCGGTTGCGAGCTGTTCTTTGGCTTTCTCTTCTTGTCCCAAATCTTCATATATGCTGCTTTTGATTGCATAAGCCTCTGCACTTTTAGGATTTAGTACGAGTATGTAATCAAGAAGTTCCATCGATTTATCATATTCTTTCAAATCCTTGTGACAAAGGACTCTAAACATATATGCATCCATATTTCCCGGCTCTTTAATCGTAATCATTCTAAACAATTTACAAGCTTCTTCGAATAATGCCTTGGCTTCTTGGGTTCTACCCAATTTGTTTAAACAAAACGGCTTATAATACGTTGCCGCCATTGTATAAGACGATTGTTCAGTTTCATATGACAGTACTTCTACATTCTCAAGTACCTTCTCATAATTCTGGACGCCTAAATATGCATTCATTAAGAAGTATCTGCTCTCGTAATCTATATAGCCATCTTCTAGTGCTTTAAGCTTTTCTAGATTTTCTAGTGTTGCTTCTAAGTCTTCTTTTTGAGCATACGCTTTCGCCCTTTCAAAAATAAGATTTCTTAATTCGATTTCACTGCCTTCCATTTTTTCTGCTTCATCTATTATTTCAAGAGCAAGATCATATTCTCCCTTAATATTACATAGACGGATTTTATCATATACAAGAGAAACATCCTCCGGAAACAATTCAATAGATTTTTTAACAACTTGTTCCGCTTCTTCATATTTCTTTAAGACACAGTAAATCTCAAATCTCAAATGGTAGCCTTCAAAAATATCCGGACAATAAGCGTTTAGTTCTTCCAGAGTCTGAATTGCTTCTTCATAATTCTTCAGATTAATATAAATACCGGCCTTCTTAAGTCTAAAATCAGGCCTTAAAGGTTCCTTTGTTATTGCTTTTGAATAATTTCTTATGGCCATTGGATAGTTTTCTAATTCTTCATAAACAAGCGCAAGGTTATAATTTAGTTGTGCATCCTCGTAACCATAGGCTTTTGCCTTGTTATAAGACTCTATCCCCTTATCAAAATTGTTTTTGATAAATTGTATATTGCCAATATGGAAATATACAAGTGGGTTTGTTTTGTCTATCAGTAATGCTTTTCTAAAATTCTCTTCAGCTTCTTCATATTTTTCTATTGATGCGTATACTATTCCCATATTAATGTATGTATCTATGAACATTGGATTGATTTTTTGTGCTTTTTCAAAGTATACAATCGCTTCATCATACTTTTTTGCACCTAGTAATGTTAATCCTTGGAGATTGAACTCCTCATACTCTGCCATACTCGTTTCTGTTTCTAATAATGCCCCCATATCCATTCTCCTTACTTTTTTTATTAATAGGTTCTATCATCCTCATACATATCACCATTTATGTTGATATATGTGTTCATCTTATTGCCTAGCTTTCCTGATGGTGTATATGAATCACAGACGTGAATTTGCCGGATATTTATCGTATTTGATACCTGTTATGGCAAAATTCACATTTTCATTCATGACTATCAAATCTTTAGACACGATATTATTGGTTATATTTTTTTCTTCTATGACTTGGTCTTTATTTACTCTTATACTGATATTCATCTTT
>NZ_JCBCDA010000037.1:0-1984 GCF_059865615.1 Petrocella sp.
AATGAAGTAAAAAGAGTTATACAATCAAAACACCCATATATCGATGGACCTTTGCTAAAGATCTCTTTTTGCTACGTTTATAAAGCAGACCTAAAAAACCATTCAAAGCCAAAACCAATAATAACAATGAGCCGGTATGAAAGTCAAAACGACCCAGTTTCAGATAACCATGAATAAGTCCGGATAGTATTAATAGACCACCGACATAGGGATGCATTTTACGACCTTTTTTTAAGAATTGATTATAGTTTTTGTTTTTTCCCTTTAGCCAACGTTTGTTCACTTCAATAGCAATTGGAAAGGAGAGGAGCACAAATAATAAAAAAGCGTTGAACCAACCCAACATGTAATCAGTCCTTTCAAGGTAAGTATAATCCGAATAACAATGTAGCGCTTGAAGATAATCATTATCATTAACAATCTCATTATAGCATAATAAGATTAGAATTTCTATTGTAATGACACAACTTTCTCAGAGGATTTCTTAGCTCTTGAATAACAAGGTAGCCTCATCCATTACTAAGAAATCCTATAAATGGGATTCTTGAGTTTTTATATAGGGTTAAGAGATCCATTATTGTCAATATTAAGTGAAAAGCATTAAAAAATGATTAAATCGATTGGCATATCATAGTAAGGCATAAAGTATAATGGTACAATATAGAAGATATTTTGTTATTATGCTCATACAGTTATAGTAGGCATCCTAACAATCAAGAAAATGAAAATTCAGAAGAGGTGTTAATATGAAAAAAGGTAGTATAGCATTAATCGTTATAGCAGTAGTCGTCTTAGTCATCTTTGGTACAGGTGGCATGGTGGTATCAAGATACAACAGTTTGGTCGTTTTAGATGAAGAGGTTAGTATGTCTCTAAGCCAGATAGATAATCAATTACAAAGAAGAAATGACTTAATTCCAAACTTGGTTGAAACCGTAAAAGGATTCGCCAGTCAAGAACAAGAAATATTTAATAACATAGCAGATGCACGTGCACGAATGATGGGTGCTGGTACAGTGGGGGAACAAGCAGAAGCTGATGCACAATTGTCCGGAGCTTTATCAAGATTGCTTGCAATATCAGAAAGTTATCCGGAGCTAAAATCGGATGCTAATTTCAGACAGTTAGCCGATGAACTGGCAGGAACCGAAAATAGAATTGCCGTAGCAAGACAAGATTACAATTCTGTGGCCAGAAATTTTAATAGTACTGCGAAGCAGTTCCCTATGAGCCTTTTTGCCAGAACATTTGGTTTTGAACCGGCAGAATACTTTGAAGCCAGTGAAGGCGCAAGTGAAGTCCCTACTGTAGATTTTAATAACTAGGGGGGATTGAATTGAAAAAAACTATAGCAGCGTTGTTTATTCTATCTATGCTGCTTTCTATGCCGGCAATATTTGGTCAAAGTTATCCAAGCCATACCACAGAATTCTATGTCAATGATTTTGCGGGTATTCTTTCGACTGCAACTGAGGAAGCCATCATGAATATTTCGGTGCCTTTGGCGCAAGAAACAGGTGCGCAGATTGTTGTTGTTACTGTAGATAGCTTAGAAGGTCAGGATATTGAGTCTTATGCGCTTAATCTTTTTAGAGAGTGGGGCATTGGAGATGCAACGAAGAACAATGGTTTACTATTGTTGATATCTCTAAATGATCGACGATCTCGTATTGAAGTGGGTTACGGTCTAGAGGGTGCCTTAAATGATGCAAAAACAGGACGGATACAAGATGACTACCTTATTGGGCATTTTCAAGAGGGCAATTATGATGCAGGTATCATAGGAACATATTTAAAACTTGCAGAAGAAGTATTTATAGAGTACGGCCTTGATGAAGCGGCGATTACCAGTCAGAATGTTTATTATTATCCCAGTACGGAAGAGGAAGAAGGAAATATAATAATATTCCATGTGATTCTTATTATAATCGGCATCATGCTTATGATGTTAGACTTAATATTTAATCGCGGACGGATTACAAGA